>JALENH010000151.1 GCA_022767895.1 Eubacterium sp. | reverse complement strand
CCGGTCATTCCCAGTGCACAGAACGCCTTCATGAGCAACTTGGTAATAACAAGTGCCGTAAACATGGAAAGCACAATACCAATACCAAGTGTCATGGCAAATCCCTTCACGGTACCGGAGCCCTTCAGATAAAGAACCAGTGCCGCAATCAATGTGGTTACGTTACCATCGATAATGGCTGACATAGCCTTGGAAAAACCATTCTGAATTGCCGAAGCAACGGTCTTGCCTGTGGCCAGTTCCTCACGGATACGTGTAAAGATAATACAGTTCGCATCCACCGCCATACCAATACTCAGTATGATACCGGCAATACCCGGCAATGTCAGGGTGACATTCAAGCCATTCAATGCCAGAAGCATAGCACCTACATAGAATACCAATGCGATGCTGGCAGCCACACCCGGGATACGGTACATCACAATCATGAAAATAATGACAAGAAGCAGACCAATCACACCGGCAAACAAGCTTGTCTTCAATGCCTGACTTCCCAAAGTCGCTCCTACTACATTGTCATGGATATTCTCCAATTCCAGTGGCAGGGCACCAATACGCACGGTAGAAGCAAGCTGCTCTGCTGACTCTGTCGTAAAGTTTCCGGAAATCCAACATTCCCCTCCGGTAATTTCCTCTTTCAGATTCGGAGCAGAAACCAGTTTTTCGTCATATACGATAGCCAGCTGCTCACCAACATGGTCACCGGTAATCTCAGCAAACTTCTTGATTCCTTTTCCTGCAAACTTAATGGAAACACCGTATTCTGTCTTCCCGGTTCCTTCCTGCTGTCTGCTTCCGGAAGTTGCCTCGCCAATCATATCACCAGTCAGCAGAACTTTGGACTTGTCATAAACGACTTTGTCTCCCTCTTTCGGAGTTCCACCATCCTCTGTCTTCAAATCAGAGTTCAATATAAAATAAAGTGCTCCGGCTTTACCAAGTTCCGCCAAAATTTCCTTTGAATTGCTCACACCGGGAATATCAATGGTAACGCGGTCATTTCCTTCCTGATAAACGGCAGCCTCTGTACTCTCCAGAGTCTCCACACGCTTCTGCATCTTGTAGATCGTGTCGGCCATATCCTTGTCAGACGGCTGCTCACCTGTTCTGTTCCCCTTACTGTCTGTCTTGTATGCCTGATAGGTGACACTGACACCACCCTTAAGGTCCAGACCAAGACGGATATTCTTTGCACTACCTCGGTGCGCACCGCCAATTCCTCTGAAAGCCACAAAAGCAAACGCAGCAATCAGCACAAGAACCAGCAAAACCTGTAAAACACCTTTTAACTTGCTATTCATGTTACTTATCTCCTTTACTATAGATCCTTGAAATAGGGTATCCTGTTGTAAAATCCCCCAATCCGAGCCTTGCTCGAGACTATAGTATAGCACAAACTGCGGGACTCTTCAAGACAAATTGACAATTCATACCCTGTAATCTATAATTATTTTCATAAAAAACAACGAAAGGGGTTGTACTTATGAAAAAATCAAGTTCTTTCACGGTACTTATCTTCTTCCTATGCCTATGTATCGCTATGGCTCCAACAACAAAATCAGCCGCTAAAAAGAAGGTCAGCCTGAATAAAACAAAATTAACCCTCACCGCCGGCAAAACCTACAAACTCAAATTGAAAAACAATAAAAAGAAGATAAAATGGACTTCTTCCAAAAAAAGTGTTGCCACCGTCACATCAAAGGGAAAGGTAACGGCAAAGAAAGCGGGTACAGCCACCATTACTGCGAAGGTTACAAAAAAGAAATACAAATGTAAGCTTACCGTAAAAGCAAAAAAGACTGTAAGCGAGCCGGGAAACACAAACAAGGATACGGATTTCACCGTCTCCGTGACGCCAAACTACCAGGCAAATTTTACACAATTAAAAAATAGCATTCTTACCTATGGCACCACCAACGAGGATGGCAACAAGGTAATCAACGGGACATACAGCCACAACAGCATGGATCTCACCTATGGCATTGTCTATGACAGCACAAAACAAAGCTTTGAATTTATCCTTTTGTCCACTACGGAATTGGAATATGACAAGGCGGTAACCGGACTTTCCCTGTCTGTATCGGAGGCATCTATTGCCAGTGGAGCCGCAGAATTCAAAATTCTTTATGACTCCGGTTACTACGGCAGCGCTTACAGTACAATACCTTTAGCAAACATTCATTCTGAAAACAATTCGCTGCTCTGGAATATAGAGGCATCCAATATAGAGTCATCCGATTACAAAATTGCTGAACTTGGAAATGTTTTTATGAATTTAAGCTATAAATGCTGGCAACTTTTGCTGAACGAGCATAACACCAACCTTTCTCTCACTGATTTAGGGTTCGGTGCATAAACTCCTCGCCATGCCCCACTTCGATTCCGCTTCGCTCCATCTCAGTGGGCGGCTGGCGCCGTATAAAATAGCAAAAAACAACGCCCTTACAAGTAAACTTGTAGGGCGTTATTTTTACTATTTTGCATGGCTTGTAGCTTAACCAAAGTATCTCTTCAGAAGTCCTTCAAATGCTTTTCCATGTCTTGCCTCGTCACGAGCCATCTCATGAACGGTGTCATGGATTGCATCCAGATCAGCAGCCTTTGCACGTTTTGCAAGGTCGAATTTGCCAGCGGTAGCACCATTTTCAGCATCTACACGCATTTCCAGATTCTTCTTTGTAGAATCTGTAACCACTTCTCCAAGAAGTTCTGCGAACTTAGCAGCATGCTCAGCTTCTTCCCAAGCAGCTTTTTCATAGTAAAGACCAACTTCCGGATATCCCTCACGATGAGCAACACGTGCCATAGCAAGGTACATACCAACTTCCGAGCACTCACCCTCGAAGTTTGCACGAAGGTCAGCTATGATATCCTCGCTAACGCCCTTGGCAACTCCAACAACGTGCTCAGCAGCCCATTCTCTGTCACCTGTCTGCTCCTTAAATTTCTCTGCCGGTGCCTTACATACCGGACAAGCCTCCGGTGCACTGTCTCCTTCATGAACATAACCGCATACGCTACATACAAATTTCTTCATACTACATACTCTCCTTTTTGATAATTTTTTGAATCGTTCCTGAAAACGATTTATAAACAGTCTTCACAAATCCCGTAGAAATAAATCTCATGTCCTTCAATTCTTCCCGGGAACTCCGCATCTGCCTGGGAATCCAAATCAGAATCAGAAAAATATTCCAAATCCTTCACGCTTCCACAGTGACGACAGATAAAATGATTGTGTGGTTCTGTCATAGCATCAAAATGTTCTACGCCATCCCCACAATTGAGCCTGATAATCTCACCGTTGTCTGCCAGCAGATTCAGATTCCGATACACCGTTCCCAAGCTAATCTTCGGAAACTCTTCACGGACCTTCTGATAAATCTGCTCTGCCGTCGGATGAGACTTTGTAGAACGCAGATAGACTAATACAGCTTCCCGCTGTCTGCTAAACTTTACACCAGCCATATTCCACGCTCCTTTTTTGATAATAATAACTATTACTGTTTTATAATAATTTATTTTTTTCTACTTGTCAAGAATTTTTTTCAATTATTTATGATTCTTTTTCATTCACCTTCGACATTTTTCAACATAATATGAAATAACAATAGAAATAAGGAGTTCCTATGAACCTTTCAAGCAAACCACTGGCAATGGCATATGTTCCATGGCAGACTTTTGAAAATGTGATGGACGGCGGATGCGGCATAAAACAGGGTACCATTTTTGAAGACCTGATTTTTCCATTTGTCGGCCCTCAAGCTGCCTGTCAGGCTCGAAATATGACTGGCAAATCCAATCACAATTCCTGTGGACGCTATGGCAAACAGCCTTACACGCAGAACAACCCCTATGGAAGGAGAGGTGGCTATTGATGAATGAGAATAAGAAATCAAGAGAACAAAAAATGATGGCCGTTCGCGAGACAGGTTTCGCCCTGCTCGATGCAGGAATGTATCTGGATACCCATCCCTGTGATGGAAAAGCACTGGACTATTTCAGCAAATATCAGCAAATGCACAAAGAAGCCGTACACGATTATGAAAAACATTGTGGTCCTTTAACGACCCGTGGTGTAGATACCAGCGATGGTTGGACCTGGACAGAGGGTCCATGGCCTTGGGAAGGGGGGTGCAGCTAATGTGGACCTATGAAAAATGTTTGCAGTATCCGGTCAATATTACAAAAACAAATGCCCAAATGGCGAAAGTTATCATTAGCCAGTTCGGTGGACCGTGTAGCTGAGAGTTATAATTGGTTTTTTCTTCCTATGAAATCTGGGACAAACAACGTTTTTTCGTTGTTTTCTGGAGTCAAATGATAGATTTTTATGCTGTTTGCAGAAAAAATTTGATTTTCTTAAAAACAGCACAGTTTTTTTGAAATGTAAAGGCCTTTCTTATTACATCTCCTTCACCTTTTTCAGCGACACCCACTGCCACTTGCCATTCTTTTTGTTCAGCAGGCGTCCCCAGGAACCGACCACCTTCGAAACCAGCACCATATCTCCCGCATGCAGTGTACCAATCCTATTATTCAACTTAACTCCTTTCGATGAACGAATGGCTGCTTCTTTCGACACTCTTGCCTTAAACTGGTAGTTATGTACAATCTTATTTTTCAGGTGCTTCCACTTGCGATTGTCCTTCCCTACCATCGGCGCCGGGCACGTCTTTCCATTAACGTCCCAGTGACGGATAATGGTCTTAGCATTTGGACATTTCTTCTGGATATACTTAACCAGTTCCCGGACAGCAAGCATCTGCTCCCATCCAACATTCTTCTGACAATCACACAATTCGATAGACACACTGTTTGCATTCGTACATTTCCCATAATATGCCCCCGCTCCGCCAGACTTTGAATAGAAACCACCAACTGCCCAAGCAATGCGATTCATTGGAACAGACTCATAGATTTCTCCCTGCTTGTCCACAAAGAAATGCGCACCAGCTTTTCTTGTATTTGACGTAGCAAAAAAGTTGGCATTGTTCTCTGCCGTATCCCCTTTGTTTCCTGTGTAGTGGATGACGATGTAGTCAACAATTCCCAAGCCTCTATCGCCACCAGAACTAATTGCTTTTGCCAATCTCTTCTTAATTTTCACTGATATCACTCTCCTTATCTGCTTTCTTTTGCAGAATGTCGATTGCTGATGTAATGACTGTTGGCAACGGAAGCCCCATCAGTCCTGCATTCTCCACAATCGAAATCAACTCATTGGTTATAAATGCAATCACCACGGCATCCCGGATGTAATTCGTTCCAATAATTAGATCAATTCGGTATGCAATTAAGACAAATACCAATGACATCCCTTTTCGGCACAGCCCTTTCCAACCGGCACGAGACTCCAAAGCTCCTGTTTCTGTCTTATTGCTTTTTCGAAACACCCCGGCAACAACGATTCCACTTATATAATCTACTGCCATGAATAACAACAATGTTGTCATGCCGGACGTCCACCCGCCAAACACTGACGCCACTGCACTACCTACCAGCCCTGCTACCGTACAAATCATTTCCTTCATAGATTTTCCTCCTTCCGTTTTTTTCAAGTATAACAAAAGGAACCAGAGGTTTACCCCCTAGTTCCCATATGAGTTACTTATCCTCATTCCACTTTTTCAGGATTCCATTGTCGTACAAACATTTCCCATCTATCTTCAAAAGATACATCTTTTTAAGAATGGCCTGTTTCTCATGCGCCGTCTTGCACTCCCGGTATTTTCCCTTGTAAACTCTAGTGACGGATGCACGAATGGCTGCTCTCGCTTCCTTATCATCCTTGCCGGAGTCAACCTTCTCCTTATACATCTGATTCAGAATATCCTCATATCCTTTCTCTGCCTCGATGGCTCGTATCAGATCCTCTGCCTTGTACATGGAAATATTGTCCCGTGCTGCTTTCGGGCCGGAGGAACTTTCTCCTTTCAAATCCCCCAACACACTATTGATGGAACCAACAACTTCATTATGAGAAAATCCCATACCTTTCAGCTGTTTGTAAATTTTCATATAACCATCCGTATTGTTGTTGAGCCGATACTCTGCTGCCTGTCTCACAAGGTCATTTCTCTTCACCAACTGGGTCCTTACCGCCGTCTCAACATCTCCGTCTCCTTTCTTTCCGCTTTTTGTCATCTTGCTCCTGTACTCCTTTGCGGCTTCCTTATCGCCATCCATCAGCGCATCATAAATCTTTTTCGCATACACGGTGGCTTTCGGTTCCTCTTTGTCCGTGGAGAAAGAAAACAATCCTTCACCAGATGTAACATCCTCTACATTCTTCCATATTCCTGTAGCTATGTTTTTTACATTATCCGCCGGGACTCCACACATTTTGGCAATTCCACTGGCAGCATCCAGAAAAGCTTCTCCTATTTGTTCTTTTCCTTTCTCCGCTTCCTCGTCAGAATCACTTGTTGTTTTCGACAAGCCATTAGCCATTTCCACAAAAGCCTCTCCCACGCCATTTAACTCACTAACTAATGATACCTCAATGCCATAGTATGTATCACCTGTAATAGCCGAATAAATCATGGTATATAATTCGTTACCGCCAATAAAACTTCCTGACAATGACCCCAGAACACCATTCATCCATTCCTCGAAAAAGCTCAACAAGGTCAATTCGTTCTCATCATCCCGGTAAGGATTTATTTTGTGCAGCAAACCTCTGGCAAGGAATGTCATGGTAGATAATACAGCCGCCGAAACAAGCTGACTACTTACCGCTCTGGCAAACTCCCGTTTCGCCTCTTTCTTCTGTGTCTCTGTACCATTCTTCATCTTGGCATACAGATTACAGGTTGCGTCATACAAAATTCCTCCGTTCTGCATGCGCTGCGTCATAAACATAAAGAATACCTTTTTTAACTTAGACGGATCTCTCAGATAATCCGGACGCTGCATCACCGTGTAATTCGGCTGTGTATCCTCCACACACTGATTGAATATCTCGGCCACCTGCTGATAATATGCATCGGTTCCCTTTTTCAACGCCTTATAATGTTCGTCCACATAATACTGAGCGGCATACCACAATCTTCCAACCGTAGCCACATCCACCTTCTGAATCATATTCTTAACATCCCTAACTACCGGTACCCGGTTTGTCAGATTATCCATGGAGGAAATGTCTGCCATCTCCTGTGTAGAATTCCCCTTATTACGGTACCACAAAAGAGGCGTATACTTTGCTATTAACTCCCGGTCGGCACGACTTATGGGCAGACCGTTTTTTCCGCCTTTCCCCAGTGCCTTAAGTACCGGCTCCCATCCAAGCGTTGCCACTGCCGTTGGATAAGATGCCGCCTGTTTCATGATTACAGAAACATTCCCCGTCAACACGGCTCCAGCAAAATTCCCTCTCAACTGGTCGAACACCGTATACTCCGATGCTCTGGCATTTTGTAAATCGGCAATCAGGTTATCAATATATTCCGATGCCGACTGCCCCCACACATCTGACATTGCCTTTTTCACCGTATCATCCTGAACCATGACAGAATCAGCCTTAATTCCATCCCCATCCGTGTCTGCCACTTTCCAGGAAGCACCATTATAAACCTTTTGGAAATTCCGCAACGGAATGGCCAGGCCACCAAATTCCGACACCATCTTCAAAGACCGCTGTGCCGTATCCACAATACTCTCCATCACAAGAGGTTTCGTAGAATGGACTCTGTCTTTCAGATAGCCGGCTCCCTCTATGGTTTTATCCATCTTGACACTGTTGATTTCCGTCTTCACATAGTCATTATCCACATGAATCGGATAATAATTTTTCTCATTTGCCTTTTTGTATCCATAAAGCTCCAGTGCCGTCTCGTTAATCACCTTACCGGTATATTCGTGGAACAGTTTCTTAAACGCCTGCAATACCTTTCTCTCTTCCGGAGACATGGCATCTTCCATTGCCTGAATTTTGGCGGAAGTAATCCCCTTCACCTCATGGGTTTTATCGTATGCCCCTTTTCTGTCACCCTTCACATAGGCATCCATGTTTGGTAAAGTAATCCCACCATAAATCATATGTCTCATATTGTCCTGATTCATTCCATGCATGACAAGCGCCATCCGCATTCCTTTTGTAATAAAAACCTTCTTTCCGTTTTTATAACGGAGTCCGCTATCTACCAGTCCCTCCTTCTTATCAAAGGTTTTCATCAGCTCAAGAACGTCCTTATCCTCCATCACTTCTGCCAGGATGGATTCTCCCTCCTGCTGAATCTGCAACATTTTCCGCTGACCTTCATTCAGCTCCTTCCATTCGTTCATAAACTCCCCATCAGCATATCCCGTAATCCGGCGAAATGTCCGGTAGGAACTCAGCGATTTCATGATGAAACGATTCATCCCGCGGAAAACCTTATGAGAACTCATCCATGAACTCAAGCCCTTAGCTCCCCGAACTTCCTTAATGACTTTCTCAGCTGCCTTTCTGGCATCCGTCTCCCCTTCCTTCCGAATCAGTTTCGTAGCACGTCGAATGGTCTGATAAACTTCATTCATAGCGTCATAAACCTCTTCCAAGTCTTGGGAAGACAAGTCATAGATACTCTTATCATTATTTTTCTCAGCATTTCGGAACTTATCCTTGATTTGCTCCAGATGATAAGCTACCTCTTCATCATACTCGGATGAGAAATTGTAATCCGGATCACTTTTCATGGCATCAAAACAACTCTTCGCCTCATCCAGACTGGCATAAAGTTTTGTTCCCTCTTTGGCTCCCAGATTCACCGCTTCGCATACGTCAATGACAGAACGGACCAAATCCTGCGGCACATACATTCCTTCTTTGGGTTTAATCAGCATCTGTCGCATTCTGGCATGCAGACGCCGGATTTTATTCTTTTCCTCTGTCTGCTTCCTCTTTTCTGACAAATTGCTGCGGTACTGCCTGTTTTCCATCTTCAATTCTGCAATTTTTCTGTCCTGTCCCTTTTTCAAACGCTCGATGTATCTTTTCTGTTTCTCAATTTCATTCTGGTACTTCTTAATCAGCTCACCATTCTGCGTAACTTCAATGACGTTCACATAATCCCGTATTTTCCCATAGGCCTCCTTAATTCTCTGCTTCTTGTCCGCATTTTGTTCCTCCAGACTTACCTTAAGGCCCTCCTCGAACTGCTTCTTGCACTCTTTCCGGAAATCATTGAGCAGATTCATGTAGACACGATTAGACTCCTTCCACTCATACTCCACTGCTGCCTCTGCTTTATCCTTAAACGTTTGCTTCTGCGGTACCTTACTCATCTCACTGTAAATCTGCAAAGCAAGATCATAGGAGCCCTGCTCCATATCTTCTCCTGACACATTCCGGTATACCGGGCGCAAACCATCCAGCACATTCAATACCTCTGTAATCATATCGCCATCATTTGTATCCGCATGGAACAATTCCGGATATTGCTCACACAACTCTCCCCATACCTGGTCGAGGCTTGTCCCCTCATCCACGATACGCATCCGGCCAAAGTTACTCTTGCGGAACTCTCCCATACTTCCGTACAGATACTTTACCTCGTTTTTCTGCGCTTCGGATAACGAAAGTTTTGTTTTTCTGAAATAATCCCTCAGGCTCTTGTAGGTATCATACATCGTTGTATCTTTCTGTGTGCTCTTCTCCAGAACACCTCGTGCTATTTCAGACGTGATTTTGAGAGCAGCTTCGTAGTCTGCATTCTCTTCATTCATGTATGCGTACAGCTTAGTCACATTATCCTTAAAAGTCTCCAGGTCAAACGTAGAATGATACTTTTTCAAAAGTTTCCTGCACACGGCATCTACCCTTGATGGTTCCGGAACTGTCTTCACACCCGGCTTAAACTCACTCTCCAACGTTTTGATTACCTGCCTCAGGTACTCATTCTCCTTAACAAGACTCTCCTCTGTAGACATCGTATCTGTAAGAGAGTGGCGCAACTTTTCTGTTCTCTCTGATACGCTGATGGAATGTTTTTCCCCTTTCGAGGATATAATGTTCTTGACAATCTCTTTATATTGTGTTAGATTGTCTTCATAGTCCTGATGAAGTAAGTCCCCATGGAATTGGACCATGGGCATTACTGCTTCATCAGGATTCATTTTTAATATTCTATTTTCCTGATATGCATTTTTTATATAATTTTGAATCTTGTTTTTACCATATACACTAAGTACCACATTAGCGGATGTCAAGTTATCTTTCACACGACCAATCCCCTGTGGTTTTACAGCTGCAATAACAATCTTTCCCTGTTTATCCTTAACATTTGTTACAAAAACCACATCTGCATTTTTTTCACTTGTATTCGACTTAAGTATCATTGCCGGTTTTGACATCTGTTTTTGTACTTTCTCAAACAGTTCTTTTCCCAAACCATGATAGTTTCTTCGCTTACTAAAGCGATTATCTTTTTTCGCCTCTTCCTGCGTCTTTATTGTAGAATACACATGCTGATTCGTCATGAGCATAGGGAGATCATTCCATCCCAATTCTTTAAACACTTCCGGTGTCTTCCCCAAATATACATGCGTATAATTATCCGGTACCGTATCATTTAACACATTATCAATCTGCTCATCCAAATCAACGTGAATAGAGTAGCGGATATCCTTATTTTCTTTTGTTGGATTTTCATTCGTCACCTGTTTAATCTGCTCACTATAAAATGGAATAACTACTTGGTGAGTATCTCCACCATATTTGCCACCTTTGTCGATAATACCATCATATCCGTTTTCCTTTAGCACATCTGTCACGAAATCAGGAATACTTGTCCAGGAATACGTTGTTCCATTTTTTATATCACTTTCTAGGCGTTCTACAAACTGCTCCGCATCAACATTATTCTTATCCCACATATCTGCTTCGTTTCCTACCGTTTCCGCCGCATTTCCCGCAGCTTCCTTAATTTGCTCAAGCATATCTGCAGATATATTCGTCGTATCAAATGGATTTGTCACATTCAAATATACTTCATAAACCTTTTCGTCGCGGTAATCCGGATTGTAATAATCTACATCCTTAATCCCGGCCAGTTCCAATACCTCTTTGAACTTTTCTTCTATTCCGAATAACTCACCATCATCAAGCCACGCCTGCACTAATGCTTCCAATACATTTCCATTGTTTTCCCGAAGCAGGTACGAATCAAAATTACCATTTCCATAATCCACATCCGGATTATAAATAATAGTTTCGTAATCGTCATCAAAGCAAATGTGTCCCGCCTTTTCCTCCAATTCTCTCTTTTCATTTGCAGGCAATCGGTTCCAAAGTTCACCAACAGAGATATCCTCTCCGTTATAATTAACACGAAACTGTGTATGATAATCACTATACCGTTCATCATAGTCAAGTGACGTATCTTTCTTATCTCTCGAATAATTTTCCGCAATTTCTTTGTCATCCGTAAAAAAAGCCATGGGACCTGATGTTGCCCTTTTGGAATCAAAGTAATATCCTACCCGGTCTGCCCTTCCCGTTCCATGATACATGACTTTTAAGCTCCCACTTTCATCTACAATCTGGCTATCTTTAAAGAATTTCTGCTGCCCCTCAGACAATTCTCTTCCCTCTGTATCTACAGAAATAGAGTGACGGATACTCTTATTTTCTTTTGTTGGATTTTCATTGTCATTGACATTTTTATCAATCTCATTTAATATACTAATTATAGAAGGATACACAGATTCTCGGTCGCCATTATTGGTGGACAAGTTCCGCGTTTGGACTGTGTGTCCTTCATTTATTCTACGATAGAACACCTCTTCCAAATACAGATAATTTTTATCCTTGGTCACATTTACACTTGTAGCAACTAAGTACTTACCGCTCTTCTTAATGTCAGTAATTTCAATTGGGGCTGCAATAATTAAACTATCAACATTATTTTTTCTATTTTTAATATAGCCAATCGCTCTACCTTTTTCCAAAACAGTTGGTATTGCCTCAAATGCCGCCTGCTTCAAGAATGTTGGTCTATGCCTAATCAAACTATTTACTGAATTTCTACTAAGTTCAATTGTTCCATAATCTTTATTTTCCACCTTCCCGCCAACATATTCAAAAAAGCCCTCTAATTGCTCCATTAATGAGTTGCCAAATTTCTTTAATCCAAATCCAGATATTTGAACAATATCATCCATCTTTCCGACATCTTTCCTATTCTTCTCTATCGTTTCTTCTGACACATCTGCATCCACTTTCAGCGAATATTGCGAACGGATGACATTGTCACTTTTTCCTGCCCTGTAGTTCTCCCCGGCTTTATCTACCGCATCCATGAACAACTGACGGATTTCTTCCTTCTGTTCCACCTTCAGTTCTGCTGCCATTCTGGCCGCTTTCGTCATTGGTGTATTGTCTATGTACTCTTTGATTTTATCAAATATGTGCTTCACCAAATCAGCCATCTTCTGGAAGAGATTCTTTTTCTCTTTTCCGGAAAGTGTCTCGTCCTTCAGCAACCATTCAATAAAAGACTTTGCCCCATCTACATCATAGAACACACCGCTGACCGCGTCATTTATCATTTCTCCGGCCGCCTCTTCGTAAGTTTTCTTTCCCTCTGCTGCCTCATAGGCCTTCTGATAAGACGCAATCAAAGCATGCACGTCCTCTACTCCGTGCTTGTCCACCAAATAATTCAGAACTACTCCCATCAGTCTGTTGTAATCCTCCTCAGACATCACCGAAGCAAATTCGAGGGATTCATGAATCACCACCCCGAATTTATTCTCTGCGTCATCTGCGAAAGCCATCTGCCCCCTTTTGATACTCAACATACCATTCACGGTTGCCGCGTCATCCTCTGTCAGGGTATCAAAGTCCTTTACATCCAGTCCGGTTTTTCTCGCCAAAGCCTTTTTTACTTCGCCGAAACTATCCTTGTCCTCTGCAGCCTCTCGATTGTCTGTATACTCTCCCTGTCCCATTTTATGCGCCGGCGCAACTGACGCTTCCGTTCTCTGTTCATTCTCTGCATGCGCCTTTCCCATTTCATATGCAATCCGCATCGGTGTCTTATTGCTCAATATCCGGAACTCTTTCGAACTTTGCATCATCTTATCAAAGCTTATACTCCCCAAACGTCCCATACGGTATGCCATGCGGAAATTATTGGCGTATACTCCCGCATTCTCCCGGCCATCGTAATGATCGACCAGTGCAGTGGCAGCGGCAGCATTTTCCATCTTGGATGCGATATTAAACATATTCTGGGTATCCACGTCCTCAAAGGATAAATCAGCAAGGGATACCACCTCCCCATCTGACGTCTCTACCGTGGCAGTTTCTGTTCCAATTTCCCGGAAGCCTTTAACCTTCACCACTTCATCCGATGCCGTAAACGCCGCATTCTCTGTCCGCTTAAAGTTTGCTGTCGTTACATTTTCCTGTGCCGGTGTATCCGGTACCGGATTCTCTATCCTTTCCTCCGTATACGATTCCTGTGTATTCTCCTCCTCATTCATTGTCTCTTCCTTGATTTCTTCCGAAAGACTTTCATTTGCCTGCTGTTTTCTCTTATTTAACACTTCTGTCCTTTTTATAGCACGAAGCAGAGAATCATCCATTAACTCAATCAATTCCTGTTTTTCTGTGGGTTGTTGTGAATCTTCTGCCAGGCTTTGTGCCTTTGTTCGCACCATCTGGTCCACTTCTACCCCTAAGCTATCCGGAATATCCTGACTTATTTCTTGGTAGACTGTAGAAAGCTCATTGCTGCTCTTTGCCTGATCAATCCGATTCGCCGCATTTTCCATGATATCATAAGAAATCTTGCCATACTTCTCCGTTTCCTTCTCATTATCGTAAGTATCCATACCATGTTTCTCGGCATAATAAACAAGCTCATTTCCTTCCTTGTTCTCGGAAATGGACACACCATTTTTCTTTACCGTATTTTTGTACTGCAACGATGAATAGGCATTGGCATAGGTGCCAAACAATCCACCCGAAAAAGCTCCCGCCATGGTGTCCTCTGCCACCTGACGGAAGAAATCCTTTGTCGCCTGTTTCTTTGCCTCTTCCTTCGTATACCCCTGTTGAATATACCCTTTCACAGCGGTGTTGTACTCACTCTTACTCCCATTGATTGCGTTGTCTGCAAACGCATTTGCAAAATCAGCTGCCGCCTCTTCTGACCCCTCTACAATCCCCTGCTTAACCAAATTTTTGGCATAGTCCCGGAATGTTTTGGGAGTGGTAGTCTTCAACTTACTAAAGTTCTCAATCGAAAACTTCTCCGACGCCCATTCAGCCAGTCCGGCACTCACTCCTGTCAAAAGCGACTGTCCGGCACTCCCTGTCCGTTCGTAGGTGTCCATGTATGTCTGGTTGGCCGCATTGGCTCCCATGAGTGCACTTGCCGCACCACTGGCCAATTTCCCTCCCTTTCCCAATCCTTTCGTAACCAGAATATCCGCCGCAGAATCAATCGTAGACATCCCGGCATTATACACGAACTTTCCGATATCGTTATCGATTCCCTCAGATACCTTACCTCTCGTTGTATTCGTATACTGGCTGTATGGGTGCATTTCATAATCTATTTCATATGACTTGTCAGAAGTTATATTCTTTATGGCATGGTTGATATCTTCTGTCAACTCAACTGGAGATACCAGATTCGAGGCCACACTGGCTGCACTTCCCAAAATAGGATGCTCGTCTGCAAAATCAGCACTAATACTATTACGTATCTTCTGCCTTGTATTACTGCGCTTTGTTCTCTCACTCTCTATAATATAGTCGACATCAACCCCTGCATCTCTCAATTCTGTCAAACGAGGGAATTTCGCATAAACATCTGCTGTCCTCATAGCATCAGTGATTGGCTTGTCCCTCAGTTCGGCAAGTGAAATACCAAAGCCTGTTGATGCATTACTCTCCAATTCAGCTTCATAATCTACTGCTTCCGACACAATCTTTTTATCGGCATCACTCAAGGAATCATACTCATGCTCCAGTTCCACACGTGGCTTATGTCTTTCCAGTTCCCTCATGTATTCTAAATTCTGCTGATACTTTGACCAGAGACTTGTGTACTCCTTATAGTCCTCCCATGACACGCCATTATTCCCTAACTTCTCCTCAAAGTCTTTTGGTTCTACATTTTCCCATCCTCCCGAAAATCCTTTCTTAAACAAACCTGAATCCGCAAGTCTCTTTTTGAACAAGTCCTTGTTCTCTGTCACATGATTCAATACCATCTGTAGCTCGTCGTACCCCATCAGAGATGGATTCTTATACTTCGTTCCATCCGATGTTGTAAACCAGTTATTCGGGTCCATTTTTTCCGCTCTGGCTTTTTCCTCTCGCTCCCTCTTCGCATTTTCCTCTCTTGCTTTCTCTTCCTCTATTTTCTTCTTTTTCTCATCCAGATCATAGAGTTTATTCCTTCTGTCCAGATAATTCGACACAATGCTCCCAGAACCAGAAGCAGACATTCTCTTTGTTACCTCTTTTCCGGTTTCTCCATCTACCTGCTGCTCCTTGGCATATTTATCATAATACTTTTTCTTACGTTCCATGTAATAAGACACAATGCTTCCCGAATCAGAAGCATTTGCCTTATTTTTCTTATTCTTTACAGCCATCACATGACCTCCCATTATTTTTTCTTTTTTGTTTTACTTTTCTTTGCCTTCTTTACTTGCTTCTCCAGATATTCACTATATGACCCAGACTTTTGTAATTCTTTGTCGTTAGGAAGCTTTTTCATAAAATCCACATAGGACAATGTTGTTTTAGAATCAGCCCCAGCCGCTATTGCACTGTCATAGGTAGGGTACTTTGACATCCCTGTCGTTTTGGTTCCGTCAGACGTCGTATAGGATGGTAAATCATTCTTCGTATAGCCCAACGTTACCTCCCATAGATAATCACTTTGTTCCGCTGTCAGCAAACCATTCTTCTCCATGTTGTTCAAATACTTCACAATTCCTTTCTTATCCTTATCATTAGCCAAAGATTTTACCTTTGCTTTGATATCTGCAGGAATCGCAGATGTTTTCTTACTTCCTGAACCAGACCGACTACTGCCGGAAGCAGAAACAGAAGCGGTCTTAGCTTTTTTTGCCAGTTCATACTCCTTCTTTTTCCAATAATTTGAACTATCCTGTTCCTTCTTGCTCAAACCAAAATCCTTTTTCTGCCAGTAATTGGAGGCATCCTGTTGCTGCTTCCACTGTGCATTTGCATTTTTCTGCTCATACATCCACTGCTTATTGGATACATTTGCACCGTACGCGTCAAAATCCTTATTATAAGCAGCATCCGCCCTGCCAGCATAATAATCACGATTATTCTGCCAGTCTCCCACTTCATCTCGATATCTGGCGTAATCCGTATCCTCCAGTCCCTGATACATAGATAAATCAGCTCTCTGGTTTTCCAAATCCATATTGTATCGATTATAGGCAGCCTCATACAAGGATGGAATTACATTATTCAGTGCAGCCATATTCTCCTGATAAGCAAGGTTCCCTGCTGTTGCCGCATAAGAGTTTCCGTATCCACCCGACAACGCTGCCGCCTGTGCTGTGGCATTCTGCATTCCAATCTGTGCCTGTCTTGTGTACTGGTCCTTATAGTTCTGATACAAGGCATCTTTAGTAAAATCATACTTGAAGCCTTTTCGATTCGCTATAGCATTGGCCAGATCGGTAATCTGTGTGCCATACTTACTGTTATAGGCTGCCGGCTTTGCATTTTCCGTTGCCTTAAGCTGATTCTGTGCAGCTGTTACGGCTTTTGACGGTGTATATGATTTAATCGATGGCACCTTGACCGTCGTGGCCTTTGCCACAGATATTTTGCTGCTCTTTTTGCTGCTTTTCTTGCTACTACTTTTTTTCGCCATTTTCCCTCATCCTTTCCGTTTACTCAAACATTGGTTCCGATACTGTTGGTGTGTCTCCCCAAACTTCAAGAATCCCATTGGCAATTGCCTCTGGCTGTTCCTCTTTCAATCGTTTCCTGTCCTCAGCACTGTTGTGATACTCTTTGACTTCAATTTTGTCACCATAATATTCAACGCCTTCTACCACTATGTAGTCCTGTGTGATTACAGCCGCATTCAAAGTATCATTCCTAACCTCTTTAATTTTTTTTGCCATTTGTCCTCATCCTTCCCTTAATCGTAAATATTTCTATACTGAACTCTCACTCTGTAATTAGTAGGATTACTAGCACCGTTTGTTTTACCTGCAACAGAAGAAGCTCCAACAATATATATATAAGTCCCTGCCTTGACTTCTACTGTCATTGTTCCGCTTGCTTGAGATCCGGATGGTGTGACTGCCCCCATCCCCACAAAGTCTAGTAATTCATCACTTCCATCACTTGCATACTGATATCCATAGCATCTTGCATATATGTAACCATTTACTGAAACATTTCCAACATACCAGTTAAGATTTATTTCTACCCTTCCTGCAAACGGGCAATAAATAAGAGAAGAACCTCCAGACTTAAAGGATGCCGTTCTTCCGCCCGCATATGAACCTCTTAACGTCAATTTTGGTTTCATTTCTGTCCACGCAGTATAACTCACATCCGCTGTTATAGAAAACAAAGCCCACGGAAGACCTTTCCCACTAAATGCAGACTTTGCTTTATCATAAGCAGTTTTCACTGCACTTGAAGTTGCGGCCAAAGTTGTACTTGTACTGGATGTAGATGAACTCAATTTTGTTAGTCCATAATAGGTAGTATTGGCTTTCGCTTTTCCAATCATCATCCAATATGTTCCTGTATAGACAAATATAATAACCTCGCCCGCATACCAGCTGTATGAACAGTCGATTGTACTACTATACGTACTGACATTAATAGCAATAGCTCCAGTATTATTTACATTCAGCGTTGGTTCCGTTGCCGTGTTTCCGTATGTAAATTTAACGGAAATGCAGGCTCCCTCTTTCAGTTCAAAATCCGCAGAAACAACTACTTTCGCCGCAGTGGAACTTGATGTTGAACAAGTTCCATATCTTCTACCTGTATCGCCCGGGTCGCCTTTGTCTCCTTTGGCTCCCCTCGATGGCTTCCCGGTGTCCGTGCTTCCTAAATACCAGTTGCCATTACTTCCTATTGTTGGCGTTGTTCCATTCGTTCCGTTCGTCCCATCTTTCCCCGGGTCTCCTTTGTCTCCCTTGTCTCCCTTGTCTCCTTTGGCTCCCCTCGATGGCTTCCCGGTGTCCGTGCTTCCTAAATACCAATTGCCATTGCTTCCTATTGTTGGCGTTGTTCCATTCGCCCCGGTATCGCCCTTTGGACCTTGTGGTCCGATCTCTCCGGTGTCTCCCTTCGGTCCTTGCGGACCCGTTTCTCCGGTGTCTCCTTTTGGACCTTGTGGTCCGATCTCCCCGGTGTCTCCCTTCGGTCCTTGCGGGCCCATCTCCCCGGTGTCTCCTTTTGGACCTTGCGGGCCCATCTCTCCAGTGTCGCCCTTTGGACCTTGTGGTCCGATCTCTCCGGTGTCTCCCTTCGGTCCTTGCGGACCCGTTTCTCCGGTGTCTCCCTTCGGTCCTTGCGGGCCCATCTCCCCGGTGTCTCCTTTTGGACCTTGCGGGCCCATCTCTCCGGTGTCTCCTTTTGGACCTTGCGGGCCCATCTCTCCGGTGTCTCCTTTTGAACCTTGCGGGCCCATCTCTCCGGTGTCCCCTTTCGGACCCTGAGGACCCGTTTCTCCCACATCGCCTTTTTCCCCTTTCAACTCCCCGCTCTTCACCATCTGCATAATGGCATTAACCGTTTCGCTTGCCTCATTTGCCAGCCGAACAGTTTCCAATATCCTTGCAAACTGCTGCCCTGTCTCTTCCGTCATATTTTCTTTTTCAATATTGTTTAGCACATACTGAAGATTTTCTATCAATCGAACCATCCATGAATTCAGTTTTTGAATGTTATTATGGTCAAATCCATCCAACTGAATGGGATCAAACTGCAATGTAGCCACCTATATTCCCCCTTGCTCCGTCACTTTTGATATACTGTATATTCTCACATCCCCTTTTCCACGGAACCGAACTCTCATATGATCACAACGCATCGGAAGAATCGGTATCTCATAACTTCTCATCTTTACAAATGCCGGAGTGTCTCTTCTATCTTCTTCGTACTTCGATTCTATCGTTATCTCTTCTTTCCATTCCCCGCTGGAATCATACATCACATCCACGCTCAATGTAGACGCAAGTGGCATAGATAACCTCATACATATCTTTGATACATATTTGTTGTTCGGATAAGACAGCCCAATCAGTCCCGTTTCTGCCATCCACTCGAAATCGTCCTCCAGTTTAAAATCACTTCCATACTTTCCCATTGAGATTCCAATAATTTGTTTTTCATAACGCTCATAGCAATACAAAATTCCGTCCCAATAAGTAAACATTTCTCTTGTTTCTCCTGAATCTTTATGCCACAAACCAGTTCTTGTGTCGTATACGAAATTACCGGAATCAGCAAACATACCATTTTCTTTTTCATACGCTGACATATAAATATAATACTTAGAGCCTAGCGCTCCCGCCTCTGCTTCCTTACATCTAATCGGTCCCAGTGCTGAACTTATCGAAACAGGAGAACTTCCATCATAAGCACATATATCATCTCGTGACTTGTAATAAAGAACTTCGTTCACAATTGCCAGACTCTTTTCGCACCCCTTCTGCACACCTCGACAATAAGATGTCGTAATCTGAAAATTAGATGGGCAGTTTCCATACACCTTGTGGATACAATCCTCTTTGAAAAACAGTACTTGCCCCCCGTATGCACAACACCCTGTAAAATCACCATCCGAGCCAATAGTCGCCGCATAGGAGTCAGCTGCAGTCCCTAGATAAGAGTACCAATTCGTCGGGTCTCCCTGCTTGCAGCAATATATCTCATGCTTTTCGTTCGAACATCCCCATACCCTGTTTTCACTCTCGCATACAAAATCCATATCCGGTATTCGTCTTTCCAGAGTAATTACATCGGTCTGTAACGTATTTTTGGTCAATAGAGCTGTTACGATAATAAAATCTTTTTTCTTATCCCAGATTGTCATATCCTGATTAAATGTGGATGCGATATCTCCCGTTACCCCTTCAATATGAACCACATCATACTTTTCAAATGGGCTTCCAATTCCGTTATAGCCTATTTTAGTATATGACGTCGCCACAGCAGTCCACTGACTCTCTGATTCATTCCACAGTTTCAGTACATTTGGCGTTGTTCCCGTATCCATCCAATAAATCGCTCCATTGGAACATGTCGTTATTGCACTCCACGCTGTTGTGTATTTCTTAAGCACATTTGGCTGACTGTTTGTGTCAATCCAGTAATCTCCGTTCTGTGCGGATGCCGGTGCTGTTTTCCCTACCGTTGGCGCCTTTGTAAT
The DNA here is from genome assembly GCA_022767895.1 of Eubacterium sp. GTDB lineage: Bacteria > Bacillota > Clostridia > Lachnospirales > Lachnospiraceae > Eubacterium_F. The sequence continues at coordinate 5,809 of JALENH010000151.1, read as the reverse complement.
CGGTGTAATATCAGCCCCCTCCAACGTACACATCGTAAAGGACACGGTACCTTTTGTCTGTATTTTTGCTCCCATATCCTTTATTGTTAAATCCGATGTATTGAACACTTTTTTATCCGGCCATATCAGTACATTTGCCCCCATCCCGCACATCATCTTTTCGCTTTTCTCCAACTCTTCTATCATGAGGAGTTCATTGCCTTCTGATGGGTCTTTACAGTAATATAGCGTATTACCTTCCACAAATATCAGACCGTTTTTAGCAAACATTCCATATACTCGGTAATATGTTCTCCACAATTCTCCAATTTTCTTCCTCGGTGCTATGGCCGGATAATAATCAGCGGACATATTTATCTCGTCAAAAAATTCATTTTCACCACAGTTCATACCCTGATGAAGACCTCCAAATGATGAAATCATATCTCTGGAGCTGTCCAATTCATTCAATGTTGGTGTTATCATTTTCACACCCCCGTTCTCTTCGGCTGTACCGGCATATGGTTTCGGATATACCAGTTTTTGTAATCCTGATATATGCTGCTAAACAATGTAATCTCGTTATTGTACATGCCGATTTCCCGGTTGTAGAAATCAATCTGTGCCAACAAGTAATCAATATATGCTTTCGCGTATCTATCATCGATCAGAAGAGTTTCGTTCATAGACTCTTCATCGTATCCTTCAAAGGTTATCTCCTCGTTCCCTTCCGCTTTCCTAATAACTTCATCAAACACCTGTCCATCCAATTGCGACAGCCATTCAAGCTTTTCCATATCAGAATACTGGTTTGGTCTTAATCGGTCTGCTTTTGCGATTGCTTCCTGTACTTTCATCTTTTATCACCTCATTAAAAAAGCGGGGAAGAACTCCAATCTTCCCCGCAACCTTCCTCTTATCAGGGGAACTCTTAGTTGCCTGTCAATTCAGAAATCATCGTTTCTGTCTCCTGATCTGCCTTTTCCGAGTTTCGTAGCGTCTCTGCCACATAGAATGGCACCTCCACCTCTACTCCTCTCTGAATGCGGAACGTAGTCCCATTGACCACAACCGTAACATCATCCGAATACTTGTCCTTGTCTTTAAACAATTTAACCTTTACGAGTCTTTTTGGATCTTCATTTTTTCTCTTTGCCTCAGCCAATTTAAATCCTCCTTTTTGAAAATGTTCCCCCTCCCGGAATGGAAGAGAGAACACTTATATTAGTTTGCTGCTACTGTGTCCGCTTTGAATCCACAGGACTCTACACGAATCATATACTGCTCCACCAGACGTTCAGCTGTCTTAATCGCCTTCCATCCTACGGTGGAACGCTGGTTTAACGGGTCCTCACCGGAACCAAGCTGCTTCACGATATGCTGAAGGCCTCCGCCATCAACCTCGGTCACACCATAGGCATGTGCAGCGATTACCATCGTCTCATACACTGCCAGTCCCTCCGGACACGTTTCATCCTTGATAATCTTTGCTTCCGAGTTCTCAACAAAACGGATGTTTCCGATTCTGCCGATTTCGCCCTTCCACATCTTATCCGGCGTCGTATACTTGTTCCATTCTTCGAATCCCTCCGAAGTCTTCACATCGTATGCGGCGTACGGATGAATGATTCCCACATAAGAATCCCCAATGGTATCCGCATTCACACTTCCCAGATAGGCTGCTGCCTGCAGGAAAATGTTGACATTCAGCTTGCAGGTAGCATCCAGTGTCTTTCTCGTGAGGACTTCCGTACCATCTGACTTCGGTGCGTACATAACATTGGTTCCTCCGCATATCACGTCGCGTGTGATGGTATCCAGTGTACGTCCTGCCTGAGAACCGGACAGCTTGGTTGCCTGCACAACATTGTTGTCGATGGCAGTCAGCTCCAGCACATCCGTCAACGTGATATAATCACCGTACTGTTTCACCTCCGACTTGATATTGGTCACATTCATCTTCGTTCCATCCGGCGTCACACCTTCCACCAGTGGTGTCGTGTTCTTCGGAAGGGAATCATACTTACGGAACTCGATTACCTTACCGCCATTCTTTGGAATCGGATACTTGTCACCAAACTGGTCGAAGATTAACTTTGGCTCCGCCATCGTAATAAGAGTTTTCTCATAAAACTCTTTCATCTCCACCGTCATACCGGAATCACCGGTTGTATTCGGATTCAGGTTACCCGCAAAAAGCTGCAACGCTAATCTCATTGCAACGATTCCTTTTGCTATGTTTCTTTCTGCATTCATCTCTTACCCTCCATTCTGCACGAAAGGTCAGAATGTAATCTTTTCCCCCCGTGCGGCTCTTCTCGCTAATTCGTCGATATCCTGCGCCGTCAGCTTATCAATATCGACTTTCTGCTCCACAGGCTTTGAGGATGCATGGGTACCATTCTCTGCCGGTCTCATACCTTTCGCACGAATTCCATCCGCCACACGTTCCGCCGTCTTGGCACTGGCCATCTGCATGGCACCACGCATGATTTCATCATGATGGGCCACTTCATAGGCTGTCCTGACGTCAATTCCGTTTTGAAGAAGCTGCAGAAAGTCTCTATTTTCTGCCTCTGCCTCAAAGTCAAAATCCGGATAAATCTCTGTCAGTTCCTCTGCCTGTTCCATCCAGTTCTGATACGTTTCATTAGCCTGATGGATTCTTTGCGTCTCCTCTGCCGCTCTCTTGAACTCCTCGTTCTGCTGTTCGAGTCTGTGGAACTCCCGATACTGGTCTACAGTCAGACCTTTTGCTGCGGCTCTCTCTTCGAACATGGAGTCATCCGATTCTAACGCTTCCAGCATCGACTCCACATCCGCATCCTCGCCCAGACCGTACCGCTTTGCAACAAAATCGAGAACCCGCTGATTTGATGTCAGACGCTCTTCCAATTCTTTGTTCTGCTTAAATCTGGAATCAATTGCTTTCTGTACGCTTTTGGAGAATTCATCCTTGTATTCCCCTTTAATCAAACTTTTCCATGTTTTCGATTTGTCCTCTCCATCCCCTTCACCGGTATTTGGGTACTGGTTCTGGACATCCTGTTCAGCGGATTCCTGTACTTCCATTTCTCCGCCTTCCTCTGGTCCTTCTGCACCTTCTGCTCCTTCTGCAAAAAGCTGCAAATAAAGTTTTTCGTTTTTCATAGGTTTTCTTCCTCCATCGTCTTTCCGAAGTGTCTGTTATCCATCGTCTTTCCGAAGTGCCAGTGCCTCTGCACACCCTTACCATATCACCTTTCCCAAATGGTTTACCCCCAAACTCCCATGGTTTTTTAAAATTTTTCTATTTTTACATAATCCGGATAATTCTCTTCTATCATCTCCAATCCACTTTCTATCAAATCGAACACCGTGTTCGCCCTCTCTCCATCCATATATTCCACATGAACCATGGCAAGCCCCGGCTGCAATTCGATTTGTCTGTTCCGGTATAAATCCGTATGTGTCTCAATCTCATTTCCCAGCACATAGGTCAGTATGGAAATGGCCGCACACACAATATCCTTTCCTTCTTCCTCATATCCGGCATGTCCCACGATTGCCAGGTCATAATGGTTTGGTTTTCGTTCAATCCGTATACTGGTCATAGTTCCTCCTACACACTTGCCATGCTGTTTGCCTGCTCCTTTGCTCCATCCAGCCTTTCACTCTTAGCTGTCGCTCCTCCCAGACTATCATTCTTCATGGTCTGTCTGGAATCTTCGCCCGGAGGAGTGGCATCTCCACCGTTTACCACTTGCTGTGCCTGAAGTCCTAACATGGCCGTTAGCTGTTGCACCTGTTGCTCCAGAGCCATCAGCTGCTGATACAAGGTTCCATTATTCTCAATCTTCTGGATGATTTTATCTTTCCCATCAAACTCCATCATGTCCAGACACGCAAGGGAGGCATCTGCATTCCCCGGAGCAAAGAACCCCTTATCATAGAACTGTAAAGCAAGCTCATTCTGCGACATCCGGGAATAGGTAGACTTCTTAGCCGCTGATACGGTAACATCAAAGACAGGCAGTCTCTCTCCCACATCCACTCCCATTTCCGGTCCATCATTCTGTGGCCGCATGGCTCCATTATCGAATTTCTGGAATTTCTGCTCGCCCTTCTCACCGAGTATACGAAACTTCCTTGGCTCGTCATAGAACTGCCGGATGAGTTCTATGACCATGTAACACTCATCCATATAGGCACGGTATGTAGCACGTATCATATCTCTCGACAGCTTACTTCCTGCCTCCTGCAAGGCGGCTATCGCTGTTGCCGCTGTAACTCCGCTCTGTGTACTTCCCTGTGAAAAGTCACGATTTCCTGATGTCTCTTTTAACTCATTAATTTTTTCTTCCTTCACGCTGACGCATATGCTTGGTGGCGTCACAGGCTGGATGGGCTGAATATCATCCGGGTTCCCGGAGTAATGGACGATTTCTTTTGTCCAGTCATTAAACTCCTCCTCATTGATTCCTCCACTATCTTTCGACAGATACCTTGCCTTACTTGCCTTGATTGAAGAATCTAAAATCACCTGATCCAGTTTGTCGATGTATAGCTGAGGGTCTTTCATGATGTCGATATAGCCAAATCCTGCAGGACTTCCCTCTTCTGGAAACATCACATCAAACACATACGGATACATCCCATGGTCATAATATCCACTCTCTACATAATCCGGGTCGTTTTCTGATGCATACAAAATGGTTTCGTTTACGAACTTACAGTAGTGCAGTATCTCCTTGACGCCGTTATCCTTCTTGTAATACCAGTCCACCACATAGGTCTTGTCAGATGTATCAATACTTTCTTCGCTGATGTACTTCGTCACCATAATGTCATTGCCGCCCAAGTCCAAATCCGGATACTGCTGCCGCAGGATATTGTTATCCACAAGCTCCACATGGAACAGGTTTGCTGACTCCTGTATTTTGTTGATACCGGGCTCCCAGAAGAGATTTAAGAGGTCCATCTTCGCAATATGGATATCTCCCAGACCATTGTTCTTCCTCGGGTCCCATACAATCTTCTTAACGCTGGTTCCCTGTTTCAGCTTGTACCATGCACAGTCGTTATATGCCTCCTCATACTTGTTGTACTCTAACACTACCGGTAGAATCGCGGTAAGTATCTTTGCTGTCTCGTCATCCGATTCCTCTCTGGCCAACACCGTTGGTTCCGGATAATTATCCATCATGTCAGCGTGTTTGTTATTAATAGAATTGTGCAGCCATGCAGAGGTCGGCTGTGTCATCCCCTTTTTCTTTTTCATTTCTTCGGATTCGACAACGCCCCAGTGACGCAGTTTCCACCACTCTTCATTGGCACGTATCTTTCTGTCCAATGTCGCTTTGCCCTCTTTGTACTTTTTCAGAAGAACAATGGCTTCCCGTACATCCTCTTCCGTCAGATTGTCTAACTTCTCCTTCTCGTACGCTTTCCTCTCTTCCTCTGTGTTGGGTTCTCCGGCACTTCCATCCATCTCCTGTTCCTTCTCCATGGGTGAACTTTCGTTGATTTGTTGCGCCGGCGCAACTGGTTCGTACTGCTGCCCCTGTTCCCTTTCTTCCAAATCGTCCTCGCCGTTCTGAATGTTCCTTCTCCTTGCAAAATGCTGTAAATCTTTCATGGTTTCCTCCTTAAATCATGTAAAATTCAAATCGTTCACTATCGTCATTTCTTTCCTTTGTCCTCTGGTTCAGCGGATCATCTCCAATGACATCCCGCTCCAGTACATTTTTCCGTGGAGAAATAGGATTGTCCATAAGCACATAGCGACACTCATCATAGATATGGTCCTCCTGTGTCGTGTCAATATCCTCCACATCACTTTCGCTATACA
>JALENH010000149.1 GCA_022767895.1 Eubacterium sp. | reverse complement strand
GCTCTCTTCCTGCGGTATCACAATTATGGTTTCAAACCAATCAAAAAGTCCGTATCCGTCATGGTTATACTAAGTCCTACTATCCTTTTTCCCGGTTCTGTCACAGACTCTACCGCCTCAACTGCGTTATCCAGAATATTTCCCAGTACAACAACAAGATCATAATCATCCATTTTCAACCGGCAGGAATCAATATTAATATTCAGTCTGAGCTGGCAGTTTTTTCGTGATATAGATAATTAATTGAAGCCGTCAGAATCTGCACAATAATATAAACTGCTGCCACAATTTGCAGAACAAGTTCCATCATTTTCCATACTCCTCCCAAAATTCCCGAGAGACAAGTTCCTCCCCATGCTCCTGAAAATCCCGGACCGTCTTTTTGTATTTCCGGGCCAGCAGCCATCCCATCTTCAGGCACCGCAAGGAGGTAAAGAACAAATCCCGTGTGCGGCGGGTCACATAGAATCCTTTTTCCGTATCGGGGTCATACAGCAGGGCATTTTTCCGACGGTAGAGAGCGTCCGGATGGCGACCCATAGGAAGGGCAAGGGTCTCCCTGTGCCCGGGAAGAAGCCAGCCGTTGATGGACAGAAGATGCTTTTTCGCAAATCCACCATCTTCATACAGATGCTCCGGCTGCGGTTTCTCCGACTCCACATCGACTCCCAGTTTTTCCAAATCCTCAGCCACATCCTGCATGGCATACCCCATCCCCATAATCACCGGATGAAGTTCTGTGGGATCCGTCTCTTTTAAAAACCGGACACCCTGGCAGAAATCCTCCACGCCCTTCATGGTGAGACGCTGATCCTCCACACGGAGATGAAGCATCTGACCCACCAGATGACGGCACACCCGTTTCACCATGTACAAACACGAAAACTGCGGGTGGTGGATGGCACAGGCAATCATCGTATTTCTCATATCGTAGTATTCCATGGAAGAAGCTTTCCGGTTGTCAAAGGCATCATGCCAGACGCCGATGCCGTTCAAAGTCATAATCCGCCCATCAAAGCGGAGCCCATACTCGATATCATCCCCGTGGATAAATACCGGCAGGGGGAACCCACGAAACGCTTCGCCCAGGGGCACACAGCAGTACCACCAGCCATTGTATTCCATCGGCAGATTTTCCTCGTTCCGGAGAACATAAGCGGAATCCCGCAGGTCGAATCCCCGCTTGGTAAACCCGATTCTGCCTCCCTGCCACAGTTCCCCGTTGGCATGCTGTACATAGGGGATGTCCAGACGAAGCAGTCCCCCTCCCAGCATATCCCCTTTCCGCTCCGGTTTGCACATGGCAAGAAGCGTGTAGGTCCGGTACAAGGATTCCGGTTCCAACACAATATCATCATCCATCAACAGCACATGAGTCAGGCCATATTTTTCTCGGTCTTTCACGGCTTCCAGCATACAGCGTCCGAAGCCACCGGCACCACCGGCGTTGCGGTTTGGCATTACCCGGATATATTCGTTGGATAATTCCTCCGCCGGAAGTGTCTGTCCATTATCCGACACATAGACGTACAGATTTCCATGGAGGGGAGAATCCTCCCGGTCGGTGGCATCACGCAACGTCTGCAGCGTCTTTTTTACAAATTCTTCCCGGCGGAAGGTACAGATGCCCACAGCAATTTTGACCGGCTCTGCCACGACTTCCGATGCCGTTTCAAAACAGCCGCCCCGCAGCACCGTCTCCGACAGGGCTTTCACTTTTCCATACACAATTCCCTCGGTATCACTGAGAGAAAAAGAGAGGCGGCATTCCCCGGACTCATCCCCGGACATTTGCCGCGTCGTCAGACACCTTTCCCCCTCACCGGGCACCGCCTCCCATAGAGAGACCTCGCACTGTCCCTCACAGAAAAGCACCAGATTGACCTGTTCCACCCGGCTGTAAAGTTTCCATTTACAGGCGGAAAAGCTGTTGAAATAAGTAAAAAAATCCACCTCACAGCCGGGAGAAAGCACATACCGGTCTTCCTCGGTCCGGAGACTCCCCGCCTGCGTGTGAATGTACAATTTTTCTTCGTTACATATGGTTTCTTTGGGAAATACCAGATTCTGTAATATCATATCCTTATCCTCTATTTTTTCTGCGTCGCCATGTAGGCGTCACACACTTCATTGACCTCGCCAATCTGCATAATCTGTCCCTTGTTAATCCAGACTG
>JALENH010000104.1 GCA_022767895.1 Eubacterium sp. | reverse complement strand
ATAACCGGAAGCACCTTATGAAGTTCTCCTTTTAACTGCTCTGATTCCATTGTTTCTTCGCGGGCCAACATTTTGTCAGCATTTCCCAGAATCGTGTTAATCTCACCATTGTGAACGATAAAGCGGTTTGGATGGGCACGCTGCCAGCTCGGCTGGGTATTCGTGGAGAAACGGGAATGTACAATGGCAATTGCGGATTCATAATCTTCATCCTGCAAATCATCAAAGAACAGACGAAGCTGGGATACTAAGAACATTCCTTTATATACAATGGTACGGGATGAAAGAGAAACCACATAGGTATTCTCGTTGGACTGTTCAAATACACGTCTTGCAATATAAAGCTTGCGGTCAAAATCCAGCCCCTTCTCCACTTTCTTTGGTTTTCTCACGAAACACTGCATGATATACGGCATACACTCCACAGCACGTTTGCCAAGAATATCCGGTGCAATGGGTACTTCACGCCAAGCAAGGAACTCCATTCCTTCTTTGGCGATAATGTTTTCAAACATTTTTTTCGCCTGGTTTCTCTTTAATTCATCCTGAGGAAAGAAAAACATACCGACACCATATTCTCTCTCTCCCCCGAGGTCAATACCGAGCTTGCCGGCTACTTTGCTGAAAAACTTATGAGAAATCTGCAGGAGAATGCCGACACCATCACCAGTCTTCCCCTCTCCATCTTTACCGGCACGATGCTCCAGATTGGCAACAATCTCCAGCGCATTTTTTACGGTGCTGTGGGTCTTCTTGCCTTTGATATTGACAATGGCACCAATACCACAGTTGTCATGCTCAAATCTTGGGTCATAGAGACCAATTGGTTTTCTTTTACACTCTTCTACATATTCACTCATTGGAATTCCTCCTTATTGTTTGACGTGTCGAATAGTCAACATATAGTTCTCATCTAAAAAATAATTTTGACTACAAAAGGCGTCAAAAGAACATAAACTTCTCATGTTCTTTTGACGCCTTCGTCTGCAACAATTATATAACAACTCTCCCAAAAACGCAAGAGGAAATTTGCAAGAAGCTACAAGCCCTGCAAAATAAGGGAAAATTTCTGCTCTGGGAGTTTACTCACAAGAGCAGAAACTTTTCTCTTATTTTATACGGCGACAGCCGTGAGCGAGATTACGCGAAGCGGAATCGAGCTTGCAGGGCGCAGGGAGCGACAGAATCCGACTCCTACTCCCAATCCATCGTCAGTTCCACCGGACAATGATCGGAGCCCATGACATCAGTATGAATCTTCGCCCCCGTCATCTGATCCTTACAGTTTTCCGATACAAGAAAATAGTCAATCCGCCATCCTGCGTTCTTTTCTCTTGCGCGGAACCGATAAGACCACCAGCTGTACACCCCTTCAACATCCGGGTAAAAGGAACGGAAGCTGTCAACAAAGCCTGCCTGCAAAAGTTCTGTCATCTTCTTTCTCTCCTCATCTGTAAAACCGGCGTTCTTCCGATTCGTCTTCGGATTTTTCAAATCAATTTCCTCATGAGCCACGTTCATATCACCGCAGACAATCACACCTTTTTTCTCTGCCAATCCTGTCAGATACTGCCGGAAAGCATCTTCCCATTCCATACGATAGGGCAGTCGTTTCAATTCATTCTGGGAGTTGGGTGTATAAACAGTAACCAGATAGAACTCCGGATACTCCAGCGTAATCACCCGTCCCTCTTTATCATGTTCTTCAACACCAAGACCATATTTCACGGAAAGAGGTTCTCTTTTAGTAAAGACAGCTGTACCGGAGTACCCCTTCTTCTCTGCATAATTCCAATATTCATGATACCCGGGCAAATCCATCTCAATCTGCCCTTTCTGGAGTTTCGTTTCCTGAACACAAAATATATCGGCATCTGCCTTTTCAAAAAAGTCCATGAAATTCTTCCCCACACAGGCACGCAAACCATTTACATTCCATGATATCAATTTCATTGGTAATCCTCCTCGTCTTTTGCCATTCATTCACAATCCTTACGGAACAAGAATAAGGGCTCCTTCGTTACATGAATTTCCCCTAGCATATTGGAAAATGTCTCATAATCAAAGTTTTCTGTATCACACAGCACTTCGAGTACAATCCCGTTATAATTCAGAAAAAAGCCAGTCTGTACATATCCATTCCGGGAATAGAAACGAAGTCTTCTTTTGCGCTGTTCATAGTTCCCAGCCGCTTCGTTCACTTCTTCCATGTCCAGAGCAATCTGACATCCCGGATACATTTCTTTCAATAACCGGAGAGCCTGTGCACCATAGCCTCGGGATCGTTTTGTTTCATCGATAGCCAGAAAAAACAAATATACCACTGTTTTTTCTGTTACAACGACAAAAAAACCGACAAACTCCTCTCCATCATAAAGAGCAGTCACTTCAAAAAGGCCTTGTTGAGCCAACGAAATAATTTTCTCTGTTTCCAGAAATTCTTCCGGTGGAAACGCCTCACGATTCAACTGATCAAAAAGATCATAATCTTTAAATTGAGCCGATACTCTCCTGCCGCTTAACATTAACGCTTTCCTACCTTTTACAATACTCATCTATTATCCATATATTTTCTTCAGATTCCAATTTCCTTCCATCGGTTTATAAGGAGGAATCCCATTCTTTTTATAAAATTCCTTCCATTCTGCCAGCTTTTTCCTTCGCTTTACAATTTCACTCCCCACATTTTCTCTGTTCAACTTCACACCAAAGCCCTCGTACTGACATGGTTTTCCAGCCATAGTGTCAATCATCAAATCCCCCACCTCATAAAAGTAATGGGCCGGATTATAGTAATTATATACACACAGTGCCACATCGTTATAAGTGTTAAAGCACCATACATCCTCATCCATCACCATAACGACCTGTTCCAGGAAATCGTAGAAACTTTCTCCCTCATAATAAACCATCTGACCGGCAAAGAGGGAACCAAAGAACACCTGTAGCTCTACTCCGTTGTCATCGCATAACTGCTTAATCTGTCGAAGGATATCAATACATGCATTTACTGTTTCTGTATCTTCCGGCACTTCTTTGTCCATATATTTGTAGTAAGACTCTGCCTCAGGTTTCATATACCACAAGTAATAGCGGTATCCTTCTATATTTGCATTTAAATAATCATAATACTTCTGCAAATTCCGCTCTCCTGACGGTTTGTTATAGTACTTGGGCTCAGAATCAAATAGTTCTTCAAGCGCAATTTTCGGATTCTTCATTAAGAAAGAAATTACTTCTGCGAATTTAGATCCCCCGGATATTTCCGCCGGAGTCTCGTAAATCGTACCTTTCTCAGTGCGGTTAAACTCATATAACTCGGATGTGGAAATCTGCAATAAAATCTTTTTTGCAGAAGTATTTTCCACGATATACTTAGCGTAAGCCAGATAATCAGGGAAATTACCGGAAAGCAACCAGCAGTTATAATAGTTATATCCATCTATTCTGGAAAGATTCTCTGTCTTGATTGCCCCCGCCTTGGAACCACCAATCAAATAGGCGTCATATTTATCCGGATTCTTTTTGATATGCTCAATTTTCTGTTCTCGAACATAATCATCCGCATCCACATCATAATAATCACCACTCTGGCTGGCGAAATATTTATAAGGATCCACTACATAATTGAGCGTCATGATAGCCAGAATTGCAACCACTATCAGTCCCACAAAAGCAAGCGTCCATTTTTTTGCATTCATTTTTCATTGCCTCCTGTCTTTTAAAACTGGAAATATAAGAACTGAACTACTTTATCCATATTGCAGATACATATAATTAGTAATACCGCTGCATATAGAAGATACTTCCAGTTCGGTTTGAACTTCTCTGCAATGGTTTTTGTTGTCGGCAGGAACCAGCAAATAGCCAGTCCCACAAAAGTCAGTGCAATGTTGTACCAGTTCTCTGTCAGGAACAGCTGCACATCCGGTAAATTCCACGAGCTGAAATTCACAAGTCCCCGGAATACCTGCCAGGATTCTCGGAATGTCGTTGATACAAATAGAATACGTGTCATGACAGCCAGGAGGAAGGTCAACGGAACGCCAAGCCATACCGGTGTTTTCTTGTCCTTCCTGTTCCGCCAGGAAGCAATACATACCAAAATACCATTGACAACGCCCCACACAATAAATGTCCATCCGGCACCATGCCAGAATCCGGAAACAAAAAAGGTTACCATTGTTGCCACGTAATAGTTGCGGTATTTTGAACCCTTGCGGAATACATTGCGGAAAATATAGTTCCCCAGGAATCGGGAAAGTGTCATATGCCATCTCTGCCAGTATTCCTGGAAATCCTTTGCCTTATATGGAGAGTTAAAATTCTGTGGAATCTTGATATTGAACATCCACCCTAGTCCAATGGCCATATCCGCATAGCCGGACAAATCAAAATAATAGGATACTGTATATTCAATGGAATGGAACCATGACTGTAGCATAGGCAACCCCGGCTCAATGTGGTTGTAAAAACTCTGTGCATCTGTCGTCAATGGATCCGCAATCATCATTTTTTTTGCACACCCAATGGAGAAAATGAACAGACCCATGGCCACATTATCAAAAATAAGTCGTTGATTTGCCTCATTTTCAAACTGTGGAACAACCTCTGCATGATGAATAATCGGTCCCACAATCAACTGTGGAAAAAAAGTAATAAACAAGAGATAGTCCAACACATCATAATTCTTTGTCTCACCACGGAACGAGTCCACAAGAAAGGCAATGAGCTGGAATGTGAAGAATGAAATACCGATTGGCAGGATAATATGCATCAAAGGATAATGCATTCCCGTCACACGGTTAAAATTCATGATAAAGAAATCTGTGTACTTATAGTATCCCAACAATCCACAGTTGGCAAGAACACCAACTGCCAGAAGTATCCCTCTCTCAATCCGGTGATTGTCTCCCTGAAGCTTGCTCAGCATATTACCTATGAGATAGTTTCCTACCACACTTCCCAGGAAAAATGGAAAGAAATCCGGACTTCCCTGTGCATAAAAATAGAAAGAAGCCAATACCAGCCATAATTTGGCACAGGAATGCATTTTCAAATGATGAAAAATGAAATAGCCACCAAATGTAATCGGAAGAAAAATTAAAACAAATTGATACGTTGAAAAAATCATAATTAAACTCCTCTGTCGTTTTTTAGTAATAAGATGGTATCAAATCCGGCACAAAGAAACGGTCTGCGAACAGCGATTGGGTTAATAAATCATAATCCGATTCCGCTGTTACGTTACTTAAATTTCTAAATATCTCATCCCGGTCATACATCTGCCTACTCATTGCTGATGTAACTGCCTTTTTACCTGCATTAAACATCATAATTTTGTCGATTCCGACCAATGGATTCCATGAATTCCACTGGATCAGCGAATTTCCATTGGGATTGCCGGTCAAAAGGAAATTAGCGACATAGTTTCTCATCTGTTTCGTCAAAGCCTCTCGCCCTGCCATATTTTTAGCAGAAACAGCATCTGGCGAATAATTGATTTTGTAATGTTTATAATTGCCTAAAAGAAAATCTCTACTTTGCCCATGATAAGCTCCTACATAGCGACTGTAAAAACTATCTGTAACACTGGCATTTGTTCCCCATTGATTCCGGAAAGCATAAATGCTTTTGTGTTTGATATCATCGTATAGGACAGATGCAACATTTTCAATATAAAAATGTGACTGCAGCATACTTCCATACTGAATTCCCGTACCAACCAGATACTGTTCATTGGATGTCAGAACAGCAGGTTCTGTACTGCTCAGAATGCCAACATCTGCACTTCCATTCCATCCAAAAGTGGCAAATTCCGTCATATCACTCCCCAACATAACAGGCACCCTGTTATAAGTACCGCCTTGGGATATAACAGAAAATCCCTGTTTGGGGAGTACCGTCCCATCGGTGAATCCATGAGGGAACTCAGACATTTTCAAATCGAAGGATTTATACATCTTTGCCAATTCTGCTTTTGTCAGACTTTGGAACAAACCTTTTAACTCTTCATTGGTGGCACTTTGAATATAACTTTTTGCGGTTTGCTTGTCCGGATAAATTCCTCTGTCTACTAAAACCCTCGCCAGCTTACTCTCAACAGAAGTTTTTCCCTCTTCCGGCGTACTTGTAGTGAAACCACCGCTTAATATGATTGCTTTATGAAACAGGCCTTTCATAGAGGGAGCAATAAGACATAAAAGAGCCATCCTTGCACCACCGGAAAAACCGGACAGCGTTACATTCTGATTGTTACCTCCAAAGGCACCAATATCCGTCTGAACCCATTGTAGAGCTTTTTTTACATCCAACAGAGCAAAGTTTCCACTCTTCTCCTCTGGGGTTCCATCCTGCAAGGCCGGATGACTCAAAAATCCAAATGCACCCAGACGATATGAAACGGAAACAATAACTGAATTTGTCTCCCTTGCCATTTCCGTAAAATCCACATTGGCAGTTCCGGAACAGTTTCCTCCGCCATGGAGATAAACCAGTACCGGAAGATTAGTTTCAAGAGTATAAGGCCGGTATACATTTACATATAAACAATCCTCGGTACCAATATAACCATTGGAATCCGAACTACTGTACTGAATGGCCCTTTTTCTCATACTCGTCGTCTGTTTCACCCCGGACCACGGTGTCACATCCTGCGGAGCACGGAATCGGTTTTTTCCGGCAGTTGATGCACCATAGGGAATACCATACCAAATCATTGCATGTTTGGAACTGTTTTTCTTCCCCTTCACAAAGCCCTTGGAAGTTAGTCTTGTCAAGGAGGGATTTTTTACAGTTTCCACTTTGATTCGAATCCGTATGTACAATTTCTTTTTTGAATTATATCCTTTCAGATATGTGCTCCCGTTTTTGATTGCTTTTATTTTCTTCTTTTTGGGATAAAGCTTTACAATCTTTTTGTTTTTTATCTTCCAAATACAATTTCTTGCTTTTTTCTTTTTCTTTTTTGAAAGGGAACTCTGATTGATAATTGAAGAAATGCTGACCTTTTTCCCTTTTTCTAATGTATATTTTAAAGTCCGGACGTTTTTTGCTTCTGCCTGCAAATTTCCACCAAATCCACCGACGCAGGAAAAAAGAACCGACATAACAAGAACGAACGTCACAATTTGACTCTGCTTCCTTCGCATAATTGCCTCCTAACTGTTTTAAAACCAAAGTAATTTTACCTGTACTTTATGGCAATTTTTAGGCGTGGCTGCAAAAAGAAAATTTATACATCCGATTCTTCTTCCAGTTCCCGCATAACTTCTTTCTCTGCTTCATCCTTAAACGTCTCAATGGTTTCCTGATTCAAAATCGGCAAATCATCCAAAGATTCCAGACTAAAGTAACGAAGAAATTCTTCCGTTGTCCCAAACAGAATTGGTCTACCTGGAGCATCCAGTCTGCCCGCCTCTGCAATCAGGCCATATTCCACCAGCTTATTCACGGCATGGTCACAGGAAACACCACGTATCTTTTCAATCTCCAGTCTCGTAATAGGCTGTTTATAGGCAACAATGGACAATGTCTCCAAAAGGACATCTGTCAGCACATGCTTTTTCGGAATATGAGCCACTTTAATCAAATACTCATACATTTCCGGTTTCGTACACAACTGAAATGAGCCATCCAGTTCAATCAGATGAATCCCGCGGTCCTCTTCGTCGTAACGTGTCATCATACTACGAATGATTTTGCGAACCGTATCTTCATCATGCTCCACGGCAGCGGCAAGACGCTCAATTTCTACTGCTTCCCCCATGGTAAATAAAATTGCCTCCACAACGGCTTCCAATTTTTTTATGTTCACTGTTCTTCCTCCTGCTTCTTCTTCCCTGGCTGATAGGTAATCATAATATCATCAAACAGATGATCCTGTTCAATCGTTACCTTACCTGTCTTCATCATTTCCAGAATTCCAAGAAAAGTAACAATCACATAGCTTTTCCCCGAACCATTTTCCAACACTTTTCGGAAACTGAATGTACCATGAAGCATGGCATATTCTTCCAGAAAAATCATGTGATCCTCAATATTAATTTCTTCCTTCTCGATCTCTCCAAAATTACTACGAATCGGATCAATTTTATCCACCTGTTTCTGCATCACAGAATCAAAAATATCCTGAAGTTTACGAAGTGTCACATCAGATAGAAGTTCTTCATAATCCACCTGATCTTTGAAATTTTTGATCTCATCCGGAATAGACGGTTCTTTGTAAAAAACTTTGCCCGCATCCAGCTGACGGTCTTTCAATTCAAAGGATGCATACTTGTACATCTTGTATTCCAGCAGACGTTCCACAAGTTCCTGTCTCGGGTCCTCTTCTTCTGTTTCCTCCGCAGGAAGAAGCATTTTGGACTTGATGCGGACTAAGGTAGCCGCCATCACTAAAAACTCGCTCATCATATCCATATCTTTTGTATCCATATGACTGACATAATCGAGATACTGTTCTGTAATCAGCACAATGGGAATATCAAAAATATCTACTTTATTCTTTTCAATCAAATGAAGAAGCAAATCGAGAGGTCCGTCAAACACCTCTAATTTGACCTGTAGGTCCATGCTTTGTCCCCCTTTTTCCATGTATAGCTGATTTTACCGCCACTTACCTATCATACCCTATTTCTCTGTCTCTTGGCAAGCTAAATTTATTACACTAATCTCCGGGCGGTTAAAGAAACGCAGTTTAATATGATGTAACCCAAGCCCCCGACTAAGCACCATCTTGTGACCGTTTTCCTCAAACTGCCCGGCGTCATATTGGGGAAACAGTCTCAAACTGGGCGAAAGAACACCGCCAAGCTTAGGAAGTCTCATAATCCCACCATGAACATGTCCGCTGAGAGTCAGGTCTGCCCCCCACTTTGCATAGGAAGGAAAATATTCCGGATTGTGGGCAAGCAGTATGGAGAAACAATCCTCTCTGCATTCCCCCATCAGTTCCTCCAACACTTCCTGTTTCATATCTCGTTTCTGCCAGCATTTATGATACCAGTATTCCGGCAAGTCCAATCCATAAATAATTACATTTCCACCAATAACAATGCTGTCATTTTCCAAATATTGTACATGACTTTGTTGCAACATGGATTTATACGTCTCATATTCCGGCATTCGAATTTCATGATTTCCCGGCGCATAATAAACAGGGCACTGCTTTCTCAGCACCTTTAATAAATCTGCTATTTCTTCCATATAGAATCCGTTTTTTACTGTCATATCTCCGGCAATACACACGTAATCCGGGTTTTGCTCCCGAATCATCCGCACGAGTTTTCCATTTTGTTTTCCGTGCGTGCAACCATGCAAATCCGTCAGAAGTATGATTTTCTGAGATACTTTTATCTTGGATGATGCAATCTCATAGGTCTCTATCACCGGAAAATACTGGTAAGCCACACCACAAACAATCATAAGGACTGCCAGAACGCATAGAACAAGTCCTAAAATAAGTATTCCATTCACCGTT
>JALENH010000095.1 GCA_022767895.1 Eubacterium sp. | reverse complement strand
ATCAAATCCCATCTTCCTTGACACAATTTTGTCATAATGGTACAATTTGTAAATGTATGCAATCAGTTTAATTATTTCAAAAGTTTTTATATTTTACAGAAATAACCAACTGCTACATACCGCATATTCAAATAATTATTACGAGGAAGAAGGAAAATGAGAAGTTCAAAGCAACTAAAAAAAGTAATAGTACTATTACTTATCACATCCTGTATATTGTGCGACACCATCAATTATAAAAGTACTATTGTTAGTGCAGAAGCTGTGTCTGATACATATGAGGATGCATATATTACAAGCGGTAATACAGGAAAAAGAAATCAAAAACTTGTAATCACAAGATTCACGATTACAAAAGATTCGAATAAAATAACCAACAAAAGAAAAGTTGCTGTTGCTATACCATATAACAAACAAGGAACCCCGATACTTAATGAAGCTTATCAACATGAAATTGAAGGTTGTCATATCAAAGGAGATGTGTTGCAATTTTTGCTAACAGATTCTCAAAATCAGTTGAATAAGAACCAAAAAGAGATACAAGAAAAAAAGAAAACAGATGCCACATATAGCGCTCCTAACAAAGTTGTTCAATATATTGTTGAGATGAAGAAATCAGCATTCAAAGAGGAGGCTGCTAAATACTAATGAGATTAACAAACAAATATTTTTTTGTGCTCACTTTCACACTCTTTTTAGTGGGTTGTGCCAACACAAAAACAGCAACTTCACCCAAAGAACTATCTACCGCGATGACGACACCTAAAAGTGGTCTAACTGAAGCAGATGATACGAATACAGATACCGCATCCGGGGGGTACGGAACCATCAAATGGCAGTTATCCAAAGCTGGTACTCTTACTATTTCAGGAACAGGAAAAATTAATGGTGATGAATTATCCTATGATATAAAAACGACATCCATTTATGAAGAACATAACGTGAAAGAATTGATTATCCTAGATGGTATTACACATATTAATTCTTCTTGTTTTTCAGGATACAGCAGACTTCAAAAAGTAGAAATGGCAGATAGTGTCAAGGTAATTGAAAAGTATGCTTTTTATGAATGTACAAAGTTAAAAAGCGTTATATTATCTCAGAATCTTATTCAGATTGATAAAGAGGCATTCTCATATTGCACTTCGCTAAAAACGCTTGTCCTTCCGCCCAAATTAAAGCGATATAGCAAAAATGCAATAAAAGGATGTTGGTTATTAGAAAAATTGGAAAACCAATCGCCTTATGAATGGGAACTTTGTACAAAGGATATGGCAGGCAAGTGGTATTACAATGGAAAAATGGTTCAAAAAATTCCATCTGGCGGGACAGCAATACTGAAGTCAGATAAATATCAAATCACCTATGATTTAGGAGGAGGAACACCAAAAACAAAATTACCAGATAGCTATTTATCCAAACGTGGCTGTAAACTTCCTACGGATCCTGTTCGAACCGGATACCGGTTTGCAGGATGGTCAATTCAAGATGAGAAGATGGAGGCTGGTTACGAACAGGATTCTATTTTGCCAGGAGAATGCGGGAATCGTAGGGCAACTGCTCTTTGGCTAGAATTGAAATGGAAAGTAACCAAAAATGGAAATATTCATGTAAATTGGAATTTGGAACCGATTGGCTTTAATCAAAGTTTAACTTGTTTTCTTCGTTATAGTCCAAATGCAGATATGTCAGATTGGGAAACATGGTGCGTATATGATGGCACAGAAGGCATCGTAGAAGATATAGACCCTGAAAAGCTCTATTATGTAGAATATGCAGTTATTGATGATATTGATGATTATGAATCAATGAGTGAGCTACCATGGCGAGGGAAACATAAAATCACCTTAAAAAAATAGTAATTATATTGCACTCTCAAAATCTATCCTAAAATTTGGAGTTTTAGGATAGATTTTGTTCTTTATTTCTTAATCCCCTTCAAAGCCGCTTCACGTTCTTTATCCAAATGCGTTGACTTCAAAAAGTTCATATACTCCAAGGCATTTTTTCTGCCATCGTCATCCAAAACAGCAAAACGTCCCAGAAGTTCATCTACTATCGGAAACTCAGTATAATCATACAATTCAAGTAGCGCATGCATTCTTCTTTTAACATAGGAATTCCGATTAATTTCAGTAAAAAGCCCATGATAGTCGTTCAATAATCCCGGCTCCACCTCTCCTATATCGTATGGATTTTCCTTGCATATTAATTGTATATCGATACCAAGTGTATTTGCAAGGCGCAATGCATGGTCGTATCTTACAGAAGAATCCCTTCGTATAATTGTGCGAATGGTATTAGCACTGACACCGGATCTTCGGCTTACTTCTGCTACAGACCATCCTTTATCTTTGATCGCATCTGCTAAATTACTTCCATATCCCATAATCACTAGTCTCCTATTCTTAAAATGACATTCTACGAACTCATCATTTTCTGATTCTAAAAAGATTATACTACACTCCTAAAAACATTTCAATGAAATTTTATTATTGACATCGAAATAGCATTGTGCTAAACTATATATAATTTCAATGAAATGCAAATTGCTCTCAAGAAATGAAAGAAGGTGATGTCATGTTGAGAGAATATCCGGATGTTATGAACGTAGAACAAGTATCCGAAGCGTTGCACTTATGTAAAGCACTGGTATATCAATTGTTAAGATCAAATGAAATACCATCCAAGCGAATCGGTAATGTTTATCGCATCCCAAAACATTATGTAATTGAATTTTTATGTGGAGGTGAGCACGATGGCTAACGGATTAACACAAAAAGGAAAATGGTATTACGCTACGACCCGTTATAAAGATGCCAATGGAAATTGGAAAACAAAGTATCTGCCAACAAAAGTACCGGCAGATGGCAGGCACAAAAAGGAAGCCAAAGAGAAAGCAGCCAAACTCATTGCTGAATTTCACGCTTCCATAAAGGGAGATCACAGCCAATTGACGTTGGAAGAATATTCTGTTATTTGGTTTGCGCATATGACTCCCATTATCCGCCCCAATACTTTGGAATCTTACAAGCGGGATATGCACAAACACGTTCTTCCTATTTTAGGACATAAGCGAATTTACACTCTCCATCAAAAAGACATCGAAGACTTCATACATCAGGAGATTCGAATCTGTGATGAACGTAACTTACAAAGACAAAAAGTGATTGAGGAATCAGAAAGGAATGGAACAAAACCATCCTTTCCTGCACAGAGTGCCCCCTTTTACAAATCAATCAAAAAGCACGTCAATGTTTTAAGTCAAATGCTAAAATACGCGGTTACGGTTGATGACATCCCATATAATGTCGCAGATAAAATCGACAAATCGATTTTTCGTAAATTGGGTGGCGAACGTTTTCGAGGAAACTCTTACACTTCCGAAGAAGTAAAAAAGTTGCAGGAAGCCGTAATGGGAACGGAGATAGAAATTCCGGTCATGCTGGCATTGACATTGGCACTCCGGCGTTCAGAAGTAATAGGTCTTCGCTGGTCTGCAATTGATTTTGAAAATGATGTAGTCCATATCAACCATACTTGTATCATTCAAGATAATAAACCAAAGTATGTTGATTTGACAAAGAATACATCCTCACATGCAGATATGTACCTATCAAAATCAGTAAAGGAATATTTGAAATCCGTAAAGCAAAGACAGGAAAACGACAAAAAATTTTATGGCAAAGGTTATACAGATAGCGATTATGTATGCCGGCATTCCGATGGAAGTCTGATAAAGCCAAATTATGTGTCACAAAACTTTCCGAAGTTTTTAGAAGCCAATAACCTAAAGCGAATTCGTTTTCATGACCTTCGCCATATTTCCGGAAGTATTGTCTTGAACAGTACCGGAGATTTGAAGTTAACTTCCGAATATTTACGACATTCTTCGATTCAAGTGACAGGGGATATTTATTCGCATGTAGACTTAGGGCGAAAGAAAGCAGCAGCCGATATTTTGGCAGCCACGATTGTAGCCGGTTCGGATACACCGACAAACTAATAAGCGATGTTAGAAATTCTAACAATTTTCTAACAAATACAAAAAATAATGAAAAAAGAGATTAGATAGTTTTATGCAGAGAGTTGAATATAATGCTTGAAAAAGTACGGTAGTTCAGTACTTTGGACAAGTTTGAATAAGATAGAATAAAATTGAATGTTTTTGTGGATAAAACCTTTAGGTTCTAGTGGGGAATCCCGTGCAGGTTCAAGTCCTGTTATCCGCATAAAAATAGAAAGGTTGATGGCGATGCCATTGACCTTTCTATTTTTATACGGACGGAGACCTTGAAACCTTGTTCAAGGTCTCCGCTTCGC
>JALENH010000086.1 GCA_022767895.1 Eubacterium sp. | reverse complement strand
AGAAGAATATGAAAAATCAATGGAGGATAGCTGTTTTGGTATTAAGCCTGCTGCTCTGTACGACAGGGTGCAGGGAAACTGGTGATGAAACCAAGGGGAGTCAGGTAAGCGGGAGTGCTGTAAACCAACAGACTGCAAACTCGAAACAACAGAAATATGCCAATGGAAGATATTGTAATTCGACGAATTTTTATGGCAAGTTTGATATGGGGTCTGAGCGGAGAGAGAACATGAAATCAAAAGCGGATGGGATTTTCCAGTATTCCTTGGACGGAAAACGATTGAAAGAAATTGAAATTAGGGATATGAGGGAATTGTTCTATGTGGATGACCAGTGGATTTATTTTGATATCACAACAGAGGACAGCCATTCGCTATACCGTGCCCCTATCCAAAAAGTGAAGGGGAATGACGAGATTCATTTGGAACAAAAGGAGTGTCTGGTAAGTTCTGATTGTTGGGTAGACCTTCTGTATATAGGTGAAAAATATCTGGTGTATTATGATTTGGAGAGCTGTTATCAGTATCATTTTGCTACGAAAAAAGCCACAAAGGTAAAGGGAGTCAAACCCTTGGAAAAAGCGGATGATGAGATGGAGAATTTTTTTGCTTTCTTTTCTGAGGATGGTGGTTCCCTGGAAGGGGAAGATAACTATTTCTACTATGATACAATAACAGAATCATTAGTTTCTTTTAGAGATGAGGTGGGTAAGAAGCCACGTGTTCTGGATAATAGTGGGAATTTAATTTTTTATGAGTTAGAAAAAGAGGATTTTTCCAAACTTTATTGTTTTGACAAATCGACGAAAAAGAACAGCGTTTTTCTGGAGAAGAAGCAGGTTGAGAAAATTGTTTTACCTAAGAAAAAATCGGAATATTACATATCAAATGTAAATCATACGAAGGACAGAGTTTATGTGACGGTAAGTGAGACGACAAAGGATACAGGAGAGACCAGTGATAAATTGCTCTGGTGTGCAGCGAATGATACAAAACAGTGGCATTATGAAGAAAAGTTGTATGAATACATGAAAAAAATATACACACAGGATAAAGAAGATTATGGTATGACGTACAAGACGGGATGTTTGGGAGATATCAGATATCCATATATCTATATCGAAAATGAGATCCATAATACCCATTGGGCTATGAATCCATTTGTACTCTACAATTTAGAGACCGGGGAGGGAAAAGAGTACACAGGAAACGACCCGGAGTATGATTGGTTTTAGGTGAAATCGGGGCTGCCGTACGGCGGCCCCTTTGTGTTTGTCAATTTTGTACATGAAAGGCCATGTAATAATAAATGCCTGCCAGGAAGTGCGAATTTGTAGGAGTACTTTTCTGTGGGTCAAGGGTGTTTTTGAAAATACGGCTAATCACCGAGAGGTTTTTGTGTGCCCATGCTACTGAAATAGAGTGACGGATGGCACGTTCTACTCTTGCCGGAGTTGTTTCGTATTGGGAAGCAATATCCATATAAAGCCCTTTGGTTATGTGGTGCATATATTCCGGATTGGAAAAGATTAGTGCAATGGCATATGTGATATATTGATATCCCAAAAGATTTGGCGGGATTCCTATGCTCAGTAATATTGTGTGAATAGATTTTGTTTGCGGGGTATCCAGTTGTGTTGTCATTGTTATTCCTCCTTATAGTTTGTTGTATCATCATAATATTACATTTATTGACAAAAGAAAATATTAGGTGTAACATAAAAACTATAAAGAAAGTATAAAATTTGTGTTAAGAAAGACAAGGTGAAAATATGTTAAGTGAGCGCTTAAGGGAATTATTGAATAGCAGGGACATTTCCATTGTATCGTTTGCCGAAATGTGTGACCTTCCGATTGAGACGGTAAGAAATATATATTATGGCAGAACGACCGATCCGAAAATATCGACGGTGATGAAGATGAGTTCGGCTCTCAATCTCAGTGTGGACTGCCTGATGGAAAAATGTCCACACAGCAAAGAGGAGCGTGCTATCATCCATTATTACAGGAACTGCGGGGGGCACGGGAAGAGTCTTATTCTGCTGACGGCAAAATATGAGGCGTTGACAGCAAAAGCTGAGCGGGAATCCGAGGACAAACATAAGATTCCGTGCCTGATTACGAATGGTAATATTTTGGGAGGTATTACCTATGAAACCTGTGAGGTGGAAGAGATATATACGACAGTGCCGGAGGCTTATGTGGGCGTCAAAATCAGCACAAACGATCTTGTGCCGATGTACTGCAAAGGGGATATTCTTCTTTTGGAAAATCGATTTCCCACGAATGGGGAATCTGCCGTTTTTTACGTGAATGAAAAGGCATATATAAGAAAATTTGTGGAGGAGAAAGACGAGTATCGGCTACGTTGTATTCATGATGTGTTTGAAGATATTGTTCTGAAACGTATGGACGAAGTTGAATATGTCGGAACCTGTGTTGGTGTAGTAAGAGTATAGGGATCGATTGTTGCATTTTGTTGTGGCACAGTTTTTTGTGTGGCAATAGTGAGACATAGATGATATAATTATAAAAAAGCAACAGGAGGACCCAAACATGAAGTTTCAATCGATTCAAAAAATTCATGATGGTAACTTTATTCATCGTTATGATATTACATATGAGACGGAGATGGGACAGAAAAAAGTATATGAGATGATTAGCCGTGATCCGGATGTGAGGACACTTCAGGATTTGCAGAGGAAAAAAGCAGATGCCGTTGTACTGATTATGCATGATGCCAGCGGGGAAAGAATTCTTCTTAACCGGGAATTTCGGCTGGCGCTGGGAGCGTGGGTCTATAATTTCCCGGCTGGATTAATTGAAGCAGGAGAGAAGCCGGAGGAAAGTGCAAGAAGAGAACTGAAAGAGGAGACGGGATTGGATTTAGTGAGGATTCAGGATGTCCTGCCTTTGAGCTATAGCGCCGTCGGGTTTGCCAATGAGACGAATCTGTGTCTGGTGGGAACTGCTTCGGGTACGATTCAGGGAAGTGATTCTCCGATGGAGGAGATTGAGGCAGGGTGGTTTTCCAGAGAGGAAGTCAGGCATCTTTTGGAGACGGAACTTTTTGCCGCCAGAACACAGTCCTACTGCTATTTGTGGAGTAAAGAATGAGGAGAGGAGAAAATGAAGGGAATAAAGAAATTATTTCAGGCAACGGATATGACCGTTGGAGAGCCGTGGAAACAAATTATTCGGTTTACAATCCCTATGTTGATCGGAAATATTGCTCAACAGCTTTATAATACCGTAGATAGTATTGTAGTGGGTCAGTATGTAGGGGATAATGCACTTGCTGCCGTGGGAAGTGCGATGCCGATTTTGAATTTGCTACTTGTGTTATTTATTGGAATCAGTATGGGTGCCAGTATTATGGTGTCGCAATATTTTGGCGCGAAACAAAGGGAGGATCTCTCCTATACAGTGGGGAATTGTATTTTGCTCACCGCTATAGCCGTGGGAATTATTATGCTTTTGTCTGTGGTTTTAGTGCGTCCGCTTCTGGTACTTTTAAACACACCGGCAAGTATTATTGACTGGTGTTATTCGTATCTGATGATTATGTTCCTCGGCATTGTAGGTTGTGCCTATTATAATATCCTGAGTGGTGTGTTACGTGGCCTTGGGGATGCCTTTTCTGCGCTGGTGTATCTGCTTGTATCCACCGTTTTGAACATTGTGCTGGATCTTCTTTTCGTGGCTAAACTTGGCATGGGTGTCAGCGGCGTTGCCTGGGCTACAATTATAGCACAGGCGATTTCAGCGGTACTCTGTTTTATTCGACTGAGGAAGATGACGGATATTTTTGATATGAAGATTCATTATATGAAATTTCATAAAAAATATTCCAGTCAGATTATCAAATTAGGACTCCCTTCCGGACTGACTCAGGCGATTTTTTCTCTTGCCATGGTTGTGGTGCAGTCCCTGACCAATAGTTTTGGGGAAATGTTTATCTCTGCTAATGTCATTGTCATGCGAGTGGATGGTTTTGCCATGTTACCCAATTTCTCTTTTGGTACGGCAATGACTACATATGCCGGTCAGAATGTAGGAGCCAGATCCTATGACCGTGTTATAAAGGGTGCCAGACAGGGAACACTGGTTGCGGTAGTGACCACCACTATTTTTACCAGTTTAATTTTGATTTTTGGAAAACCGCTGATGGGAATATTTACGAGTACAGAGGAACTGGTTGATTTGAGCCGGAATATGATGGGCATTATTGCCGTAGGATATGTGGCCATGGCGGTAACCCAGAGTTTATCCGGGGTTATGAGGGGAGCCGGGGATACAATGACACCGATGTGGATTTCACTGCTTACTACGGTGGTTGTCCGTGTGCCCATTGCCTATGGAATTGCCTGGTTCACAAGGAGTGCAGCACTGCCCCATGGTCGTCAGGAATGTGTGTTTATTTCCCTGCTCTGTGCGTGGTTGTTTGGTGCATTGACTACGACGATTTGTTATCGCAAAGGAAGATGGAAGAAAAAGGCGCAGGAGTTTATGTGATTAGGAACTATTTTGTTTTTCCCTACATATATTAAAGAGAAAACATGTAAGGAAATAGTTATCTATGAATGTAAAAGAATCCTATCTGAGTTTTATTTCGCTGTTGCGTCAGGCGCCTCAGGCGTTGGCCGTTGTCCGGGGGAGTGCCAATTACCCGGATATTCATGGTGATGTCCGTTTTTATCAACTTCGTGAGATGGTGCTTGTGGTGGTAGAAGTGGCTGGCCTTCCATTTTCAGAAAAATCATGTAGTAGTCCGGTCTTTGGGGTTCATATCCATGAAGGCGAGGAATGCAGTGGAAATAGTGAAGATCCGTTTGCTAATGCAAAAATGCATTACAACCCACAGGGGTGTCCCCATCCCTATCATGCAGGGGATTTACCGCCGCTTTTTGGCAATCAGGGTTATGCCTTTTCTGCTTTTGTGACGGACCGCTTTGCTGTCCGGGAGATTGTTGAAAAGACCATTATTATTCATTCCAAACCGGATGATTTTAAAACGCAGCCATCGGGAGATTCCGGTGAAAAGATGGCCTGCGGGAAAATTATTTATGGCAGATAAAGAAAGAGATGGAATTTTGTATGGGATGTCTTGGCAATTTACTCTGGTTATTTTTGGTGGATTTATCGGAGGTCTCAGCTGGGTGCTGACAGGCTGTCTGTGGTGTATTACGATTGTCGGAATCCCTTTCGGCTTACAGCAGTTTAAGCTGGCTAAGCTAGCACTGATGCCTTTTGGGGCGACGGTTGTGACGAAATAGTGGAGAGCAGTATTTGAGAGTATAAGGATGAAGAAAAGGATTGACACTTTCTCCCATTCTATGGTATCATCAGTTTACTTCACTGAACATTCTGTTCAGTCATATGGCCAATTTCTGGCAGGTTAGATTCGACCAGAACTGTGTGGATAACGTCAGCAGTTCAAATCCAATGTAATTCAATGCAATTATAGGTGTTTTTTGTGTACCATTTTTTCGAGAAAAAAAGGAAAGGGAGCGAATGAAATGACGAAAAAACTGGGTATTTTGGAGAAAGTAAAGGAAGATAGTGAATTGTTCTCTATCTGGAGTAGAATGAGTGATGAAACGAGACTGAAACTGATGGAAGTGGATGAAGGTAAGCGCGTTCCCGATTTGTTGTGTGATACAATCTTTAAGGGAATTTTTAATCCAGACGTGAATAAGGACAGATTATCCAGATTTATCAGTTGTATTATTGGGAGAAAGGTGAAGGTACTTCACTCTCTGGATAAAGAGGGCTATTGTCTGAGCGTACATAGTAAAGGAATTATACTAGATTTGTTGGTACAATTTGAAGATGGTGCCATAGGAAACGTGGAGATACAAAGGCAGGGAGTATATTTTCCTCCTCAACGGGCAGCCGTTTATTCTTCAAATTTAATTACGAGACAATATGCAGTTGGAAAAGAAGAGCAAAAATCAAACATTAATTTTTTACATGTAAAGCCGGTCTACACAATTGTTATTATGGAGAAAAGTGCAGGTGAATTAAAAAAATCGGATGCTTATATTCATCATTTCAAGCAGAGAAGTGACACGGGAGCTGAGTTGGAACTTTTGCAATATTACGATTATGTGTGTTTGGACAAATTCCGTGAAAAACGTCCTCAGCTGGCAGGCGAACTGGAGAGGTGGCTTCGTTTCCTGAGTATAGAAAATGTACAGGAAATGGAAAAGTTTTTGAACGAAAACCAGGACTTCCAATCTGTGTATGATTATGCTATACTGATGTTATCAGACAGGGAGGAGATGTTGGAAATGTTTACGGATTTATTCGAGAGTGAGGATATCGTAGCTAGTTTAAATAAAACATATGAGGCTATGTCTGAAGATTTGCAAAAGGAATTGCAGGAGAAGCAGAACGAGCTGGAGGAAAAGTGGGAGCAGTTGCAGGAGAAGCAGACCCAGCTGGAAGAGAAAGAGAGACAGTTGCAGGAGAAGCAGACCCAGCTGGAGGAGAAGAAAATGCAGCTGGAAAAGAAGAATACACAGTTGCAGGAGAAAGATGCAGAAATCCAACATTTGCAAAGATTGTTGCAGAAAAAATAGTAAGGAGAGTAGCGCCTGTCGCTAAACACTCAGAATGGAGAGTAGTGTAAAAAATCACGCTGATGCGCTGATTTTTCACACGGCTATTTGTTTCCGAGCGAAAACAAATAGCTTTGATGGCAGAAGAGAAATCGCATTCGCGAATTTCTCTTCGCCTCCTCGCAACAAAGTCGCTCGGAAATGAGGAGTATCATGCACAATATAACAGCCAAGTCCATTCTATCACCAAAGAATGGAATGAATCTGTATCGTGGCTGTACTCACGGCTGTATCTATTGTGATGCACGAAGTACTTGTTACCAAGTGAATGTGGGGAGGCCGTTCGAGGATATTGAAGTGAAAATCAATGCACCGGAATTGCTGGAGCAGGCACTGCGCAGGAAAAGAAAAAAGTGCATGATTGGAACCGGGGCTATGAGTGATCCCTATCTGCATGCGGAGAAAGAACTCCGGTTGACAAGGAAATGTTTAGAACTGATTGAGCATTATGGCTATGGTGTGGCAATTCAGACAAAGTCAGATCTGATTCTCAGGGATCTGGATATTCTAAAGAAAATAAATGCACAAACCAAATGTGTTGTTCAGATTACGATGACGACATATGATGACGAGTTGTGCAAGATTGTGGAACCCCATGTCTGTCCCACCAGCCGTCGTGCAGAGGTGCTAAATATTTTGCGCGATGAAGGCATTCCAACGGTTTGTTGGATGACACCTATTTTACCATTTATCAATGACACAGAGGAAAATATCCGAGGGATTCTGGAACTTTGTAAGGAAGCAAAATGTTATGGTATCATTCAGTTTGGGATTGGACTAACCCTCAGAGATGGAGACAGGCAGTATTATTACCAAAAGCTGGATCAGCATTTCCCCGGGCTTCGTGGGCACTATGAGAAGATGTATGGTAATTCCTATGAGTTGCCGGTACCTCAGGCGGGAAAACTGCTTCAGATTGTAAGAGAGGAATGCCGGAACAGCGGAATGGAATATGATTCGGGAAGGATCTTTTGTTATATGAATCAATTCGAGGAAAAAGGATGCGGGCAGCAGATGACGCTGCCCTATGGAAAGTAAATGTGTAACTATTTATCCAAAAAGAAAAAGACTTCCGTAAAAATCAAAGGAAAGAAGACTGGAAAGACTATGGTAAAGGCAGTTTCTATCTGGGGCTGGCAGGATGACCCGACGTTGTCAGAGGGAAGTTATGGTTATGCCATGAATGGACCATATTGTGGTCTGTTTACTGAACTCTATGCGGTGAAGGATTCATTTAAAAATGTTTATGCGGTATTGAAGTGATTTTGGAGGAAATTCCTATATTGACATTTCCAATTTGCAATACTATAATAACGATAACACGTTGATGAGACGAGTAGGGCGTGAAACATGACAGAGAGAAGCACATTTGCTGGAAGTGTTTTGATGGGAAGCGTTTGAAAACTACCTCGGAGTGACCCCAATCCGGTCCGGCAGACACCGTTATCGTCCAATGAAGCCGGGAAGAATAGCCTATTGTAGGCTGATTTTTCCAACAAGGGTGGAACCGCGAGAGATGATGCTCTCGTCCCTTCTTAGAATAGTATAAGGAGGGACGGGAGTTTTTTTATTTTATTAGGAAATAAGGAAAGGAATGTGAGAAACGATGAAAGTAGTATTGAAAGACGGATCAAGTAAAGAGTATCCACAGGCAATGTCGGTTATTGATATTGCCAGAGATATCAGTGAAGGCCTTGCCAGAGTTGCCTGTGTGGCAGAACTGGATGGCAAAGTTGTGGATTTGAGAACAGTTGTAGATGGAGAGCATGAACTGAATATTTTGACCTTTGACAGCGAAGAGGGAAAGGCGGCGTATCGCCATACGGCTTCCCATGTACTGGCACAAGCCATTAAGCGTCTTTATCCGGAGGCAAAATGTGCCATTGGTCCATCCATCGAGGAAGGCTTTTACTATGATTTTGATATGGAGCCGCTGGACCGCGAAGCACTGGATAAAATAGAAAAAGAAATGAAGAAGATTGTCAAAGAGGGCGCCTCTCTGGAGCGTTTCACACTGCCAAGACAGGAAGCCATTGAGTTAATGAAGAAGAGAGAGGAACCCTATAAGGTAGAACTCATTGAAGATTTGCCGGAAGACGCGGAAATTTCCTTCTACCAGCAGGGCGAATATATTGATTTGTGTGCCGGACCGCATTTGATGAGTACAAAACCGTTGAAAGCTATGAAACTGATTTCCTCCTCCGGTGCTTACTGGAGAGGAGATGAGAAGAATAAGATGCTGACTCGTGTATATGGAACTGCTTATACGAAGAAAGCGGATTTGGATGCGTATCTGGAACATTTGGAAGACATCAAGAAGCGTGATCACAATAAGCTGGGGCGTGAATTGGAGCTGTTTACTACCGTTGATGTTATTGGACAGGGACTTCCGCTGATTATGCCGAAGGGTGTTCAGATTATCCAGACATTGCAACGCTGGATTGAGGACGAGGAAGAAAAACGCGGCTATATGAGAACGAAGACACCGCTGATGGCAAAATCAGATTTGTATAAAATTTCCGGACATTGGGATCACTATACGGACGGTATGTTTGTGCTTGGTGATGAGGAAAAAGATAAAGAGGTATTTGCTCTGCGTCCGATGACTTGTCCGTTCCAGTACTATGTATACAAGGCGAGCCAGAAGTCCTACCGCGATCTGCCATGCCGCTACGGTGAGACCTCAACGCGGTTTCGAAATGAGGATTCCGGGGAGATGCATGGACTTACCCGTGTACGGCAGTTTACTATATCCGAGGGGCATTTGATTGTACGTCCGGACCAGATGGTACAGGAATTTAAGGATTGTATTGCGCTGGCGCAATATTGCCTGCAGACGCTGGGTGTGGAAGAAGACGTAACTTACCACCTTTCCAAATGGGATCCGGAGAACCGTGAAAAATATATCGGTGAGCCGGAGGTATGGGAAGAGACGGAAGGACATATCCGTGGCATTTTGCAGGAGTTGAATATTCCGTTTACAGAAGATGTAGGTGAGGCTGCTTTCTACGGACCGAAGGTTGATATCAATGCCAAGAATGTATATGGAAAAGAAGACACCATGATTACCATTCAGTGGGATGCCCTGTTGGCAGAGCAGTTTGATATGTATTATATTGATGAAAACGGTGACAAAGTCCGCCCATATATTATCCACCGCACTTCCATGGGGTGCTATGAGAGAACTCTGGCATGGCTTATTGAGAAATACGCTGGTGCATTCCCAACCTGGCTGTCGCCGGAGCAGGTACGTGTCCTGCCGATTTCAGAAAAATACCTTGATTATGCTTCCAAGGTTGAGGAAGAACTGAAAAAGAACGGAATCCGATGCAGTCTGGATGGTCGTTCTGAAAAGATTGGTTATAAGATTCGTGAAGCGAGACTGCAGAAAATACCTTATATGATTGTTGTCGGTCAGAAAGAGGAGGAAGAAGGGAAAATTTCTCTCCGCAGTCGTTTCCGCGGTGATGAAGGCCAGATGGTGTTGGATGACTTTATCAATGATATTTGTAAGGAAATCCGGACGAAAGAAATCCGTAAAGTGGAAGTAGAGGAGCAGCAGTAAGGATAGTAGCTGCTCCGGAATGGAGGGTATGATGCAAGATAACAGAGGGACAAATGGCAAAGCGGTTGCTTCTTTGGCCATGGCATGTGTTTCCATGGCATGCTGTGTGCAGTGGTCGGTATCGCTTCTATTGGCGGTTTTGGCAATTGTGTTTGGCATTCTGGGACTGCGGGACGAGAATCCCAATCAGGAAGATGCCGCGATTGCCGGTATTGTCGTGGGAGTTGTGGGAGTAGTCATGGCTATCCTTGTGGCCGTGCTTGTAATCCGTGTTACACACAATTTCTCTGCGGAGAATCTGGAAGAGTCTGTGACAGCACTGAACTGTCTGGCTTTCATGTAGAATGAGGAGGCGTAAAAATGGAAGAAGAATATGGTTGTGTTCCTCAGAAGTGCAGACATCGTGCTCTTGCGATTACTTCTGTGATTTTGGGAATTTTGTCTTGCTTTTGTTGTCTTGGCTCAGGGTTTGGCGTTGTGCCCGCTGTCATTGCTGTTGTTTTTGGTATTATTGCAGTGGCAAAGGGCGGTAGCCAGGCGCGTAAACTGGGGCTTATTGGTTTGATTACCGGTGCCGTGGGCTTGGTTTTGAATGTCATTATTTTGGCCTATGGGATTTGGATGATTAACTGGGATCAGCTGACGATGGAGAATTTGTCTGGTATTAATAATATTGATCCAAATAACGAACAGGAGGTCATCAACTGGCTTCAGCAGTTTGTGAAGATTGATATGTCGAGTTTGCTGCAGTAAGAAGTGGTTGAAGGGATCTATAATTCTGCCAATCGCGTGTGCGTTTTAAGCAGTCTTGCTATTGTGTAATATTTGTCAACAGTTTACTGAAAAAAACTATTGACAAAGAAAAACTTTCTGTTATAATAAAGAAGTCGCTGTGAGTGACGCATGGGATCTTAGCTCAGCTGGGAGAGCATCTGCCTTACAAGCAGAGGGTCACAGGTTCGAGCCCTGTAGGTCCCATTTAGACTTTTCTTAATGGAAAGTTTTTATATATGTCAAGACGCATACGCCTTGGCAGTTCTGATGGCGGGATAGCTCAGTTGGCAAGAGCACACGGTTCATACCCGTGGTGTCGGGGGTTCAAATCCCTTTCCCGCTACTTATGACAACGGTTCTTCAATGCTTTGCAAAAGTGTTGGAGAGCGAGACAATCAAAGAGGGCCTGTAGCATCAGCTTTTGTTGATGTGAACGGTCCTTTTTCGTTGTTGGAGGATAAATAGGCGGGGCTTACATGATTTACAGGGTTATCTAATCTTTGGTTAGGAGGGTATGAGTATGAGAATTGGTATGGGATATGATGTGCATCGACTGGTTCCGGAACGGGATCTGATTTTAGGTGGTGTAAAGATTGATTATGAACTGGGGCTGTTGGGACACTCGGATGCTGATGTGCTGCTTCATGCAGTGATGGATGCTCTTTTGGGAGCGGCAGCTTTAGGCGATATCGGAAAACATTTCCCAGACACGGATCCCCGTTACAAGGGAGCGGACAGCATTCGGCTGCTAGAGGCTGTTCGGGAATTGGTGAAAAAGGAAGGGTATTCGGTGGGAAATGTGGATGCGACGATTATTGCTCAGCAGCCTAAAATGAGTCCCCATATTGAGCGGATGAGAGAGAATATTGCAAAAGCTCTTGAAATCCCAGTATCCCGAATTAATGTGAAGGCAACAACAGAAGAAGGTCTTGGCTTTACGGGGAATGGTGAAGGAATATCTGCCCAGGCGGTATGCCTGTTGGAGGCTATCTAATGGTGGACGGGAGAAAAGACTTTCGGGAACATCACGAACTCTGGCGTAATGCTTTTGGCGATACGGAAGATTATATGGAATACTATTTTGCGGAAAAGGCGCATGGGAGTCAGGTGTGGGAGGACAGAGAGAATGGACGGTTGTGTAGTATGGCCTTTTTTACGGAATATGATGCTTTGTTTCGGGGGAGGAAATGTCGGCTGCCCTATATTGTAGGAGTAGCAACCAGAGAGGAACGGCGTCATGAAGGCCGGATGACCCGGATTCTTTCTGAAGGAATCGACTGGTGGCAGGAGAGGAAGTGCCCTCTTGTGTTTTTGTCGCCGGCAGACCCGGCTATTTATGACCCCTTGGGATTTGTGCCGATTTACTGGAGAGTGAGTACGTTTGTGGAAGGAAAAGGGAACTTATCGCTGGAAATATCGTGTTGGGATGAATTATCTTCTGACCAAAAACACAAAGTAGCTAATTTTGCGGAGGAACAAATCTGCGAGAAAAATTTTGACCTTCACCTCGTTCATCATGCAGCCTATTATGAAGAGGTTCACCGTGAACTTCAGGCGCTTGATGGGGCGCTTCTGGTGTTCTTTGCGGAAAAGAGAATTGTAGGAGTTGCCAACTGGATATGTGAAGATGGGAAAAATGAAGTGACGGAACTAATCTGTCTTCCCGGGGAGTCAGAGAAGGTAGTTGAAAGCTTGCAGGCATGGGTGCGG
>JALENH010000069.1 GCA_022767895.1 Eubacterium sp. | reverse complement strand
CGGGCTGGTGTCCTTCGATATGGAAAATAAAAAAATCTTTTTTAAGGATACTTTTCGTAAGAAAAATTATAAACTTGTTGATTTTTCAGATGTGACAAGTATTCAGGAAATTTATGATGAGAAGACACATGTACGCCCGGGAAATGGAAGTGCTACAAAAGGAGCCATCATCGGTGGCTTAGTGACAGGAAGTATTGCAGGTGCAAGATTGGGTGCATTTTTAGGAAAGGGGACAGAAAAATATGTTGGTCTTTCTAAAGTGCGTGTGTGCTACCGGTATGAAGGAAAGGAATACAAATTCTATTTGGATAATTCTATGAATCCGGAGGAATTTGCTATATTTTATCAATGTATTTCCCAAGTGGGTGAAATCCGTCAGGTCAGAAAATGGGAAGACTAAGTAAAAAGTTAGTGTAAGAATTCCGGGATTATAAGATAAAGAAAAGGCTTGCATGGGTTATAAATGCGCCGGTATGAGCTATGCGTTTTGTGCATATCCATACCGTTGCGTATTTATCTGAGCGGGAGCGCCCATGCAAGCTAATTTTTTCTCATGAAATACGGAAAGGTTGCATTCACCGCATCAATCGGCTATAATCGGTTTATATGCAAATCACAAAGTGAAAGGTGCGAATGTCTATGGACCGGTTAGAAAGACAGATGAAATTTATCGAAGAACTGGACAAGAACAAAGGGATTGGTCGACAGACCTATACGTTGGAGGGCAAGAGAAAGGAAAACGATGCCGAGCATATGTTTCATCTTGCCATTATGGCGGCCGTGCTTAGTGAGCATGCCAATGAGCCGGTAGATGTGTTAAAGGTTATGACCATGGTTTTGATTCATGATGCAGTAGAGATTGATGCAGGAGATACCTATGCCTATGATACGGCCGGCAATACGACCAAAAGAGAGCGGGAAGTAAAAGCGGCTGACCGTATTTTTCATATTCTGCCTCCGGACCAGGAAGAATATTTCCGGGGATTATGGGAAGAATTTGAAGCAAATGAGACGCCGGAAGCGAGATTTGCCAATGCATTGGACAAGGTTCAGCCTACCATGCTCAATCATACTTCCGACGGCCTCGCATGGAAGGAACATGGAGTGGCAATCAGTCAGATTTTGGAGAGAAATCAGATGACAGAAAAGGGGTCCCGCGTGTTATGGGATTATGCCAGAAGAAATTTTGTGGAACCCCATGTAGAAAAACCGGGGAAACCCGGGGAGATAAAAGAGGATCGGTTATGAATATCATTCAGGAAAGATATGAGTTGGCAAAGACTCGGATTTTGGAACTTCCCAAGGAAATTGAAGGAGAATACGGAAAATATATTCTACAGATAACAGAATTGTTTCAAACTATTTTTGATGTTTACCAGACGGAAAATCCCGACAAAAAGCAATATGAAACATGGAATCAGGTGTTGTATCAGGATTTGGCGGGGAAACACTATCAGACGTCATTTGCCAATCCGGCTTATGCGGTGTCTTGTTTTGGTGAGAAAATAGGTCAGTACCTGGCTTGGCTTTTAGCCGCTGTCCGGGATGCGATTGTGGCTGCCTATGAAAAGGACCAGTATGAAATTGTGTTGCGTATGGAATTATTTCTTCAGGCAGTAGCAATTCTGCAGGAAGAAGAAACGGAAAAGTTTCTCAAAGAAATGATATATTATTACATCCATGATTATGATGAGGAGAGAATGGAGAAAAATATACGCCGTATGCTTTCCTTTGATGCGGATGGGATATATGATATCGTAATGCACAGTGATTTTTCAGACACCTCCTATCTGTACCGGTATGGGGAGTATATTACGGAGAATGAGATTCAGATGGCGGCATTTCTGTCTTCCCTTTCAGAGGATACATTGTCTGCCATGGCGCATACTTACACAGAAGGGTATCGCAAAGGATTTGAGGTGGCAGGAATTGATTTGAATCAGAAAAAGACGGTTCAGATACGATATCACATTGGCTTTGAACCGATGGTTCGTCAGGCGGTGAAGCAGTTTGAGGAGATGGGTCTGAAACCTGTTTTTACAAGAAAAACCAATACTCAGGCCGTCGGCGTGTTCAGTTCTTCTCCTAATAAGCAGTATCAGTACGACCATCGTTTTGATGATGCGCTGTATCTCAATCATGCTTTGGTGCAGGAACGATTGAAGATGGCAGAAAAGATTTTTGAGAATTTCAGCGAGGAAGCGGCAGCCTATGCCGGACCGGCGGTGATAGAGATTTTTGGAGAGAAATTATTTACCCCGGAAACGAAGAAGGAGAGTCCGGCTTATTCCGAAGAACAGGAAAAATTGTCTGTGGAATATCGCAGAGAATATTCGCTGATACAAAATCGATTCATTCCTCAAGACAGTTATAGTTTTACCATTATTGCTTATCCGGTACCGGAAATTGGAGAACGATTCGCTGATATTTTCAAGGCAACGGTAGAGGTGAATACACTTGATATGGATGTGTATCGAAAAATCCAGCAGGCATTGATCGATGCTTTGGATCAGGGAGATTATGTCAGAGTGACAGGACGTGGGGATAACCACACCGATCTCCGCATACAGCTTCATGAACTGACGGATCCGGCTCACCAGACCAATTTTGAAAACTGTCTGGCGGAT
This sequence comes from Eubacterium sp., assembly GCA_022767895.1. GTDB lineage: Bacteria > Bacillota > Clostridia > Lachnospirales > Lachnospiraceae > Eubacterium_F. Next base: position 1,601 of record JALENH010000069.1, on the reverse strand, counting down.
GTGAATATTCCGGTGGGAGAGGTGTTTACATCGCCGCTTCTGACTGGGACAGAAGGGACGCTTCATGTGACAGGTGTCTATCTGAATGGACTTCGTTATGAGAATCTGGAATTTGTCATATCCGATGGAATGGTAACAGAGTACAGCTGTTCTAATTATGCCACAGAGCAGGAAAATAAAAAGTATATCAAGGAAAATATTCTGCACAACCGGGAGACGCTGCCCATGGGAGAATTTGCCATTGGAACCAATACGACAGCTTATGTTATGGGGCGAAAATTTGGAATTGAAGCACAGCTTCCGATTTTGATTGCAGAGAAAACAGGGCCTCATTTTGCCTTTGGTGATACCTGCTATTCCATGAGTGAAGATGTGGTGCTGCACAATCCGGACGGCAAGGAAATCATTGCGAAGGAAAATGAATGTTCAGCATTGCGGCATACGGATATCAGTAAAGCATATTTTAACTGTCATACGGATATTACGATTCCCTATGATGAACTGGGAGATATTCAAGTCTTTACAAAAGAAGGAAAATCCATTACACTGATTGAGGAAGGACGTTTTGTCCTTCCGGGCACAGAGACGCTCAATGATGTGTTGCAGGAACTTTCCTGAAGACATAATAGAAAACAGTAGGAGGTAACATACAAAATGGTTAAGGTAGGAATTTTGATGGGAAGTGATTCGGATCTTCCAATCATGAAAAAAGCGGCAGATATGCTGGAGAAATTCGGTATTGAATATGAGATGACTATTATTTCTGCTCATCGTATGCCGGACGTGTTTGTGGATTATGCCACAAAGGCAGAGGAGAGAGGAATTGAAGTGATTATAGCGGGAGCAGGTGGAGCTGCTCATTTGCCGGGAATGTGTGCAGCACTTTTTGATCTGCCGGTTATCGGTATTCCGATTCATACCAAGAGTCTTGGTGGTGTGGACAGCCTGTATTCCATCGTTCAGATGCCATCGGGAATCCCGGTTGCCACAGTTGCCATTGATGGTGCTGCCAATGCAGCGATTCTGGCGGCAAAGATCTTGTCAGTATATGATAAAGACTTACGAATTGCTTTGAAGAATTACAAGCAGGAAATGAAAGATGGTGTGATGGCAAAGGCAGACAAGCTGAATGAACTGGGATATGACCAGTATATTGATCAGATGTAAGTAAAAAGGAATTCCAATCATCTCTTCTCGGGGCGATTGGAATTCCTTTTTGTTCACTGGTTGGCCAGAAAGAATTTTCTCAGGGAAATCAGTAAATAATCAGTGTACCCTGCCTTTTTCGCATCCTGCATAGTCAATAACGGCATTGTGCCCAAATTTTTCCCATTGTAAGTATATTGGATTTCTCCGACGACGGTGCCTTTTTTTACCGGCGCTGTGACTTCCTTTAAGACAATTTTCTTTTCTATTTTTGCCGAATCATATTCAGAGGTAAATGTGTGACTGAATTTTCTTTTCGGGTAAACATCAATTTTATCCGGAATGCCCCCCTTTACTGTCAAAGGCTCAAAATTCATACCGGAATAATCATCCTCATAGACAGAGCAGTTGGCAAAACCATAATCCAGCAATTTCTGTGCCTCGCTGAAACGCAC
>JALENH010000057.1 GCA_022767895.1 Eubacterium sp. | reverse complement strand
AGGAAGATCAGTATCGAACTTTTTCAGCAGATTTCCAGACTTGTAAAGAGAAAATTATTTACAGGCTTGTTTCAAAGGAAAGGAACGAGACTTATCTGGCTGGTATTCCCCATTTGCCATTTCTCGATTTGGCAGTTGTTTTTCTCATTGTACACCACCTCTCAGAAGATGGGTTGGAATCAATCTGTGTCACCAACGAATTGCAGAAGAAGTGGAATATTTCAACCAAAGACTTGTTCTCACTTGCGGCAGAAAATACGCCACGGATTCTGCCTCCGGATATTGACACTATGGCACACACAATTGAAACTCTTTTCGGGGAATTTGCAAACGACATACTTGAATCTGATGATATGGCTCCCCACATATACATTCTTTCCAATCAGTATAGGATTAATGGAGCTGCGACGCTTCTTTACGAAGGTCTGATTCAGGAACTTGCAGACCAGATGAATTGCAATTTATATGTCCTTCCAAGTAGTATTCATGAATTATTACTTATTCCGGATGCCAACGGTAAGTCACTTGAAGGTTTATCCCGGATGGTAAAAGATATAAATGAGAATCACGTAAAGGAAGAAGAGATTTTGTCGGATCGTGCCTATTATTATAACAGGGAAGAAAAAAGATTCTTTCTATCGTAAAAAACACTTTACAAAACTCAATCCATTGATATATAATAGATGAGTAATGCATCTGTGGCTCAGTGGATAGAGTAGAGGCTTCCGAAGCCTTTGGTCGGGGGTTCGAATCCCTCCAGATGCATTCTTTTTATGCTATTAAGTATGTATGGAGGAAGAAAATGGGACCAAATAGAGACTATATTGTACGAGGAACTGCAGCAATGGGGCAAATCCGATGTTTTGCCATTACTTCCCGTAATCTGGTAGAAGAGGCAAGGAAGCGTCATCAAACTAGTCCGGTTATCACCGCTGCATTGGGACGCCTATTGTCTGGAGGTGCCATGATGGGGACGATGATGAAAGGAGAAAAGGATATTCTCACCATTCAGATTCAATGTAATGGACCGGTAAAAGGACTGACAGTAACAGCGGATGCTATTGGTCACGTTAAGGGCTATGCTATCAATCCGGTGGTTTCTCTACCCGCTAGTCCGGCAGGAAAGCTGGACGTAGGAAAAGCTCTTGATCTTGGCGTATTGACAGTAATTCGAGACATTGGCTTGAAGGAGCCCTATTCCGGACAGGTACAGCTTGTTTCCGGAGAAATTGCGGAGGATCTGACATATTATTTCGCAACTTCAGAACAAACACCTTCATCTGTGGCGCTGGGTGTTCTGATGAACAAAAACAATACGGTAGCTCAGGCGGGAGGATATATAATTCAGCTTATGCCCGACACTGGTGAAGAGGTGATACAGACACTGGAGGAGCGTCTGACACACATAGAACCCGTTACGACTTTACTTTCTCATGGGTATACACCGGAACAAATGCTTGAGAAAATTCTGGATGGATTTGATGTTGCTTTTTCACCGGATACAGTACCGGCTTTCTTTTCCTGTAATTGTTCGAAACAAAGGATGGAACGTGCTCTCATTAGTCTGGGAAGTAGTGAACTGGAATCCATACTGGCGGATCAGGAGCCCGTTGAAATCAACTGTCATTTTTGCAATACAAATTATTCTTTTGATGTAGATGAATTGACAAAAATAAAAAATAAGCTAAAATCATAGACAAAGGAATCAAAAATTGATATACTTGTATATAAAGTACCGAATTACAATAGAAAGCTGGATGAAAAATGAAATTAAAATATAAAAAGATGGTTATTATTGCTACTGTAGTCGCCATGGCACTTGGATTTGTGGCTTTGATTTTTTTAGACAATGATGGTCCTACCAATAATGCAGAAGATGCATCCCTGAATTTGAACCAAAATAAGGATATTAATCAGCTGATAGAAAAATATTTTAATGCAAAAAAGACGGTAAATATAGAAGCAATGAGTGAACTCGTCAGCGATGCCAACCGTATTCCCAAAGACCGTTACACTATTTTAGCAAGCTATGTAGAGAACTATAAGGATTTCGATTGTTACTATATTAGGAACGAGGAGACAGATTCCTACCGTGTCTATGTAAAATACAATATGAAATTGAAGAATATAGAGAGCTGGGTTCCCTGTTTGACTAAATATTATGTAAAAGTAACTTCCGAAGGGAAATATGTTATATACTTCAGTGCTCTGGATGATGCAGAGGTCGAGTTTATTAATGCGGCAGATAAAAATGATGAAATCCAGAAACTGAAAGAGGATGTTAACAAGAGCATGACTAGCATTTTGGAAAAAGATGCTACTTTCAAACAGTATTATCAAAAGATGCAAAAGGAGATTAAAGCGGCATCTAATGAGGCTGCGTCAGGAGCACCAGCTTCTTCAGCAGCATCTGCGTCAACTTCTCCGACAGTGTCTGCGGCACCAGCATCTGCTTCTCCGGCGACGAATTGATATTATAAGACTATGATTGTGCTGATGGTACGTTTGATTTCAAACGTACCATTTTATTCATTAGGATAGATAAGGATGATGACATCATGGAAGAAAAGCAAATTAGAATTAATAAATATATTAGCCAATGTGGATACTGTTCCCGCCGGGAGGCAGACAGACTAATTGACGAGGGAAAAGTATTTGTTAACGGTATTCCCATTCAAATGGGGGCGAAAGTGTCTTCAACAGATGAGATTATGATTGATGGTGTGCTCCTTAACCACCAGGAGCCGGAAATACTGATTGCTCTTCACAAACCAAAGGGGATTGTATGCACAACAAGCAAAAAGGATTCTGACAACGTTATCGATTATCTGGATTTTCCCTATCGCATCTATCCGGTTGGACGCCTTGACAAGGATTCTACAGGTTTACTTTTACTGACCAACAATGGGCAGCTGATGGATGATATTTTGCGGGGAAGCAATTTTCATGAAAAAGAGTATATAGTACAGGTGAATAAGCCTGTCACTGATTCCATACTTCGTGCTATGGAACAGGGGGTGCCGATTCTCGACACCATGACCCGCCCCTGTCAAATTCGAAAAATAGGGAAGGATCGTTTTCATATCATTCTGACGCAGGGACTAAACCGGCAGATCAGACGTATGTGTGAATATTTTGGTTATCGGGTTATAACACTAAAAAGGATTCGTATTATGAATATCCATCTGGATGATTTGCCTATGGGACAGTGGAGATACTTAACCCCCAAGGAAATTGAAACCTTAAAAAAACTTGCAGAACATAAAGGAGACTAATATGAATTCAGATGTTACCAGAATGAAAGAATTGATTGGTCAGTTGAATCAGGCGGCTATGGTTTATTATCAGGGCCAGGGCGAAATTATGTCCAATTATGAATATGATAAATTGTATGACGAACTTGTCTCTCTCGAAGAGAGGACAGGTATGGTCATGAACAACAGTCCAACTATTCATGTGGGATATGAGACCATAAGTGAGTTGCCAAAAGAACCTCACGTTGTCCCGATGCTTTCCTTAAATAAGACCAAAGAGATAGCGGATCTAGTGTCATGGCTGGGTGTGCAACCCGGTCTTTTATCTATGAAATTAGATGGAATCAGTGTGATTCTAACCTATGAGAACGGCAGACTTACCAAAGCATTGACAAGAGGAAATGGTGAGATTGGTGAGGTCATCACCAACAATGCCAGAACTTTTATTAATATTCCGGGAAAGATTGCATATAACAATACCTTGATACTGCGAGGAGAAGCGCTGATTCGTTATTCTGATTTTGAAGTGTTGAACAATCAGGAAAATGTAGAAGAAAAATATAAAAATCCGCGGAATCTCTGTAGCGGTAGCGTGCGTCAGTTAAACAATGAAATTACCGCCAAACGGCGTGTCCATTTTTATGCCTATAATATCATTTCGGCTGGAGATGAACTTTCTTTTGCCAAAAAGAAGCAGGGGATGGAATGGCTGAGAGAGCAGGGCTTCGAAGTGGCTCCTTACAAAGTGGTAACGGCAGAGAATTTGGAAATGAAAGTGGCAGAATTTTCAGAGGAAGTCAAACAGTCAGATCTTCCCAGCGATGGTCTTGTGCTAACCTTTGACGATGTTGCTTACAGTCAGACACTGGGACGTACGGCCAAATATCCTCATGATTCCATTGCTTTTAAGTGGCAGGACGAACTGGCAGAGACTACCCTTCGTGCAATCGAATGGAGTGCATCTCGCACGGGACTTATCAATCCGGTGGCTATCTTTGATCCGGTGGAACTGGAGGGCACTACCGTGAGTCGCGCCAGTGTTCATAATGTCAGCATTTTAAGGGAGCTTGCATTGGGAATCGGAGATCGGATATCGGTCTATAAAGCCAATATGATTATTCCGCAAATTTATGAAAATCTGACAAAATCAGGTCAATGCAGCATTCCGGAACACTGTCCGGTATGTCAGGGTGAGACTCAATTACAGAACGATAACGGTTCAGTCGTTCTGGTTTGCCCAAACGAACAATGTTACGCAAAAAAAATCAAACTATTATCTCATTTTGTAAGCCGTAATGCCATGAATATTGACGGGTTATCAGAGGCAACGCTGGAGAAATTTGTAAATGAGGGTATGATTCATTCTCTTGTTGATTTATTCCATCTAAATCGCTACGAGGAACAAATTGTGCAGATGGATGGATTTGGAAGAAAATCCTTTGAGAATCTGATGTCCTCTTTGGAAAATGCCAAAGACGTACCTCTTGCCAATCTGCTTTACAGCCTTGGCATCAAAGGAATCGGTCTCAGCATGGCGAAATTAATTGTCGGTCGTTATCCATATGCCATTACAGATATGAAACAGCTTACGGTGGAAGAACTGGTTGAAATTGATGGCATTGGGGAAGTGCTGGCTGAAGCTTTTGTGGCCTATTTTTCGGAACCGGAAAACCAGAAACTTGTGGAAGATTTATCCGTTGTTCTTCGTGTACAGTATCCAAAGCAGTCCACTGAGCTTCCTCTAAAAGGAATGACCTTTGTTATTACCGGAAGTCTGAACCATTTTGCCAACCGTCAGGAATGTAAGGACAAAATTGAAAGTCTGGGTGGTAAAGTGGCAGGAAGTGTCAGCAAAAAAACATCATATCTGGTTAATAATGACATTACCTCCATGTCTTCCAAGAATAAAAAGGCGAAAGAATTGTCTGTTCCGATTATTAATGAAGATAAACTTTGCCAAATTCTATTGGATGTCAGTGGGGAAATCTGATATCCCGGAAAGTAATCAGACGGAATTTGTAAAAATATATAAGTATGGCAAGCAGAACCGGAATCAATGCTCCATAGGCGAGTAGATGGATTCCGGTCTTATCAATAAGCCATCTGCCGGCAATCCGGCCAATATACAAAATGCTTACAGAAAAGATAAATGGCCATACAAAATATTTGGAAAGATTACAGTGTATTTTTGTTTTCTTCATTAGATATATTCCATGAAAAAGACATATTGTAATCTGACTGCACAGCAAACCAAACAAATAGCCGAATATTCCATAACGTGGTGTGAGTAGAAACAGGCAGGCAATGCGTATTACTAATCCAAAAACGGTAATGGTAAATGTTACACCGGTCTTACCCAGTCCATTTATGATGCTTCCCAGTGTTGTTGTTACATAAAGAAATGGACAGAGAAAAGCAAGCAGTGTCAGTAATTTTCCTGCATTGCTGCTATGAAATAAATATATTCCGATATCGGTACCAAAGTTGAGAAAAACAGCACTTGTTATAACTCCAAGCAAAAGGGAATACCGGACGGTAACAGATGATGTAGTACGAACATGATGTTCCTGATTGGTTCCGGACGCTCTGGATATTGCCGGAAGAAGGAGAACGGACAAGGAATTGGTAATGGTTCCGGGGAAAAGTATAAAAGGCAGTACAACCCCGGTAAGAATTCCATACAGTGCAAGAGCATCTGTCATTGAATATCCGTGTTGACACAAAATAGGTGGAATCAGGACAGATTCCACGCTGCTGAGAACTGCCACAATTAGTTTAGTTCCGCTTAAAGGGAGCGAAATTCTTAAAACGTTCCGAAACTGGGCACGTGATGAAAACAACCACCCAAGAGACATTCTCTTCCTCAGCCTTGTAATATTATACATGTTGCTTACCAGCTCTCCTGCCAGAAGACCTCCCACGGCAATATATATAGATGGTACGGAGAGAAGATCATAAAAGCAAAGAATAAAAACAAAAGCTACTCGAAAAAGTTGTTCCAGAATCTGTGTTATGGCTGGAATGGATGCCTGATTAATTCCATAAAAATATCCATTAATAAGAGAAGTAATGCCGCAAATAGGAAAGATTCCCGACAAAATCAGAAGCAGAGGTGCTGTTTCTTTTGTTCCTAAAAAGGAAATTGCGATTTCATGTCTAAAGGAAAATATAAAAAACGATAAACCAAGGGACAAACAAAGAGAAAGAAGAATGCCCGCCTTTAAAATTTGTCCATGATTTTTGGGAGGCTGATGAGAGATCATCTGCGAGACGCCGGTTTGCAGGCCTGCAGCGTAAATGGTAAAACAAATGGAATAGACTGGGAATACAAGCTGATAGATTCCCAGATTCACCTCTCCTAATTCACCAGCAAGGAAAATGCGGTAGACAAAACCGATTAGACGTGTAACAAATCCTGCTATCGTCAGAATGAGTGTTCCTTTTAACAATTGATCTTTCACATCAGACTTCCTATCTTTTTTTTCAATATATGAAGGTTTTTCTCAAAAAATGTTGTTTATTTTCTTTATTTATAGTATTATGATTATGAATATTTATGTACAAAAGGAGAGAGGTACGTGACTTTTAAGAGAAATATTATTACAATTCTATATACAATACTTTTTTTAGTAATTACCGGATTCGGTTTCTTCCAGATGACTAATCTGGCAGTGGCAACGACAACAAACAAATATCTAGTGGCAGGTATACTGGTTTTTGGTCTGATTGTTTATCTGCTTTTGGCTTTTTTTGTGAAAGAAGCAGACTTTTTACGTGTTATTCAGAATAAAAGTGTTCTGCTTATCATTTTTGAGCTGTTACTTGTTCTTGCTTGCAATGGTCTTACTTTTTATATTAACTGGATGCAGCGAGGTATGTTCTGCGCAGCAACCATAACCCTGTTATTAGTTTGTCTTTATGCAGCCGCCAGATTATGCGGTGGACGTCTGTGCGGATTTTTGTCCCTGGTGTCAGGATTTTACTTATTGCTTAAAATTGCTTCTACCGATATGGTTCAGATTGAAGCAACCGTTGATGTGCTGTGCTTTTTGATTCCATTTATTATATTTCTTGCTGTACAGTATATACTTATACCGGCAGTGGGAGAGAATGGATTTCTTGTCATTGCCAGCTATCTTGTTCTTGGCTTTTTGTTCTCTATGGCGATTGCCTTGAATCCCCTTGTTTTTGTCCTATTAGCAGGTTGTGTTTTCTCTTTGTTATTCGCTTCACCCAAAAAGGAATCCTGCAGTAAACTAGGCAAAGGAGTCTTTTGTGCTGCTTATCTGGTTCTTTTTACAGCAGTTTTGCTTTTTTGTATTCACTTAATTGTACCAGATATCTTTCAACTTTCTATTTTTAAACCGGACCATGGGCTTCCTATGGAATTGACCAGAGGCACATTCGATTATGTTATAGCAAAATATACGAGACCGATAATTTATCTTTATTTACCATTTGGATATGGTATATTCCCGACAGTCATGCTCTTTTTTGCAATCCTTGCCGGTTATTATACCATCCGCAACAAATCTTCTTATATGGGACCTGCCATATTATCTTTTGTTGCTATGTTTGCATTTTATATTTTCTTCTGCGAAGGAGGAAGCCAGTTTTATTATTTAACATATCTGCTTCCGCTGTTTGCTGCATATGGTTTCAGCAATACATTGATTGCAGATGAAAAATCAGATGATGCATCAGAAAAAGTGGTTTTGGATGAAATACCATCAGAAAAGGAAGAAGAATCGATTAAAATAATTGAGGAAGAAGAAAACAGCAATCTAGAAAGCACTGAACAGACTGTTGTCGAAAAAGATGAAATCAAAAATGAAGCGCCAAAAGAAACAATAAAAGTAAGGGTTCCCCCTGTTCCGGTAAATAATGAAATCCCGGAATGGACAATTCCGGAAGAGTTTCTATCTGAAAAGCAGGAGGAATATCTGCTTCCAGAAGAAGAGATTGTATCAGAAGAGAATCCTTCAGATATAGAGGAAAATATTACTACCTCTGAAGATTCTGAAGAAGATGCTCTTGATCTAGACCAATTTGTGCCGGAAAGCACGGAAGATAATATGAACCAGTTGACGGATGAGCCAGATGTGCCAAAACAGGATGAGGATATGGATCAGCTTGACATTTTGCCTGAGCAGGATGTGACCCGTGACAATGATGTAGAGCAATTTGTCACAGAGGCAGCACTGGACAATACCGACAGTATGATCGATCTATCTTCTGAGGAAACACAGCTTCATAATCTTTTAGACCGCCTTGATATGTCAGAACCAATCAAGAGGATGAATGAAAGTGCCCAGGAGGATATTGCAGATGTAATTGAACGGGAAGAGGAGCAGGTAGAGTTATCGGAAGCACTTCCTTTGAAACCATCTAAAAGTACACTTCCTAAATATAAGAAGCCGGATTTTGATTTTGAAATAGAACCGGTTAATATTCCGTTAGATGATCAATATTCTAATATTAGTGAATATGACGAAGTGCCAACTATCCATGATTTGGAAAATCAGTGGAAATCTGATTCTATGCCCATTATTGAAACAGTTGCCACAAAGGTGGAAGAAGACGAAGCAGTAGAACAACCATCGGCTGAACCATTGGACGAACCATTGGAAAAGAATATGGAAAATCACCCCATTCATAGCGAAGAAATTGTGCGCAAGAATGGAATTGGAAAACGTTCCTATCACAAAATAACGATACGATAGTATAGGCAGACCGCCTCATTGTTCCCTAAGGGACTGACACCTTTTGCCAAAATGTGCATAGGATAAGTTATAGGTACAAGAGAGGGGGAATCGCATTTGACTCAAAAGATTTATCTGGATCATGCAGCCACCACACCTCTGTCCGAAGAAGCACTGCAGGAAATGATGCCGTATCTGAAAGAAAATTACGGCAATCCATCCAGTATTTATGATTTAGGGGCAGATAACAAGGGAGCCCTGTTAAAGGCAAGGAAAGCAATTGCCGCCACATTGCAATGCGAACCACAAAATATTTATTTTACCTCAGGCGGTACGGAGTCCGACAACTGGGCTCTTGTGGGAATTGCAGAGCAGTATGCATCCCGGGGAAAGCATATTATCACAAGTAAAATTGAACACCATGCTATTTTGAATACCTGCTCTTATTTGGAGAAGAGAGGATATGAAATCACATATTTGGATGTCGATGAACAAGGCTTTGTCAGGCTTGACCAGTTGAAACAAGTGCTGCGGTCGGATACGATTCTTGTATCCATTATGACTGCCAACAATGAAATCGGGACCATTCAGCCCATTCATGAGATTGGGCGGATTGTAAAGCAGAGCAATGCCTTATTTCATACGGATGCAGTTCAAGCATACGGCCAGATTCCTATTCCCTTGGAAGAATGGGGAATTGATTTGCTTAGTGCCAGTTCCCACAAGTTTTATGGTCCCAAAGGTGCCGGTTTTTTGTATATCCGTGATGGTATCCGCCTGCCTTCCTTTCTTCATGGAGGCAAACAGGAACGTGGAATGCGGGCAGGGACAGAAAATGTTCCGGCGATTGTAGGAATGGGAAAGGCAGCTTCTTTAGCATTCGAAACGATGAAAGAGCGGAGAGAAAAGGAAACCGAACTCCGTGATTATATGATTCACCGTATGGAACAGGAAATTCCCTACTGCCATCTGAATGGTCCTCGTGGGAAACGTCTGCCAAACAATGTTAATATGAGTTTTTCTTTTGTGGACGGGGAAACAATCGTTATTCTGCTTGATATGGAAGGAATCTGTGCTTCTGCCGGTTCCGCCTGTACGGCAGGGCAGTCAGTTGCTTCTCATGTTATCAACGCCTTGGGAATTTCTGCTGATCTAGCAATAGGAACTCTGCGTTTTACTTTGGGCAGACAGACAACAAAAGCGGAAATTGACCAGACTGTCGATGCTCTGAAAAAAATTCTGGAGGAAAATCGGAAACTCAATCCAAGATTTACGACTTTCATCCAGAACAATCGAAAACGATAATTGTTATAAATCATAGAAAACCGGTTTGTGTTTCTGGTATATCACATACTGACACAGGCCGGCTTTTTTTAACATACTGGCTGTCTCTTCAAAATGATAAGCCAGATATTCCGGTGTATGCGCATCCGAACCCACGGTAATCAGCCTGCCCCCTTTTTGATAGTACCAGCTTACAATGTCAAAATGGGGATTCGGGTACTGACCGCCATTTTTAAACCCGGAAGTATTGATTTCCAGCGCAATATCCTTTTGTATCAGATATTCTAAAATGGCTTCTATGATTTCCCGAAACATGGAGGGCACGTAAGCAAAATCAGACGGAGCATATCGGACAATATAGTCCAGATGGCCCAGAGAATCCATCCCATGAAAACATTGAAGATTTTCATATATTAGTTCAAAATAGGACTGAATACACTGAGACGCATCTTTTTCCTGCCAGAAGGATGGATAGTAAGGATCCTGACCATCCACCAGATGCAGGGAACCAATCATATAATCAAGCGAAGCATCCTGAGAAAGAGTTGTATTCTTTTCAATTACCGTATTTGCCTTCTGCAAACCACACTCAACACCGGTATAGACAGTAAGGGAAGTATCTTCAGCTATTTCGCGAATCACCTCTTTATATGTCTCCCAGTCAAAACAAAACGGAGTTCCATCCACGGGGTGAGAAAGGGCCGAAGCCGGAAATTCATAATCCATATGGTCCGTAAAACAGATGCCCTCCAGACCGGATTTTACCGCCTGCCTAAGCTGCTCCACAGGAGAGGTCTCACTATCGGTGGAAAAACTGGTATGCACATGAGTATCGAATTGTATCGCCATCACAAATAGCTCCTTTCCAGAAATACGGTATCCTCCTCATTCACGCACTGAATTCCATCAATATGGGAGGATGCCATGAGAGAGTAGTTGGTATAATAAATAACGAAACCGGGTTTGCTGCCGTTCGGTTTCTTTACATTTTTCTTCTGGGTATAGTCAATCTCGACCTTATCGGCTCCCTTTCCCTTGGAAAAATATGCCGCAAGACTGGCTGCCTCTTCAAAGGTTTTTATCGGCGGTTCTTCGCCGTTGGTCTTCACAATGACATGAGAGCCCGGCATGTTTTTCGCATGAAACCACCAGTCATTTCCGGTGGCAAACTTAAAGGTCAATTCATCGTTCTGATAATTGTTTTTCCCGACATAGATATCATACCCATCACTGGAAATAAAGTGCAACGGTTTACTTTTGGGAATCCGGTGATTCTTTTTCCCGCCGGTCCCCTTGCGCTTCATATAGCCGGAATCGGCAAGCTCCTGCCGGATAATATGAAGGTCTTCCTCTTTGCGGGCAATATCCAGTTCTGTGAGAATCGATTCCAGGTGGGCAATGGTTTCCTCATTTTCTTTTCTCTGTTCCGTCACAGCCTCCTCGGTCCGCTTCAACTTATTGTATCTGGCAAAATATTTATTGGCGTTTTCCGTCGCACTCAGCGTATTGTCAACCGGGATGGTAATCTCTTTGTCGTCATAATAATTCAGACAGGTAAGAGAAGTATCTTCCGGCTGCAGCTGATAGCCATAGGTATTTAGAAGTTCCCCATATACCTTATATTTTTCTTTCTTTTTCGTATCTTCCAGCTGTTTCCTCTGAATGTCCCGTTTTTTATAACTCCGTTCCAGAATCGTCGTCACAGATTTTCGTAAATCCGTGGATTTCTGCCGAATCCGGCCAATCAGGTCCTTTTCACCATAAAAGGTTTCTACCACCTGGGACATGGAGGAATAAGAACGGCATTCACAATCGGAAAGCATGGTCAGAGGAAAAGCCGCAAATTCCACTGGCTGTGCTCCCCGGAACAGAATACAGGGTGAAAAATTCTTCTCACTGACTGCCTTCATCACCTGCCGGAACTGTTCCATCAGCGCCGACCTTTCATTCCCATTCAGAGACGCCGTAGGAGCATCTCCATCTACCCGGCTACGATAAGCCAGTTCCTGGGACAAGGTGGCACTAAATCCCGTGAGAGAACCATACAACGCCTTCGCCACCGTGGTTGGTTTGGGAAATATATTCTCATTCCAGTCCTCCGTCGTCACGTCATAAGGATCCAGTTTATTTTTCGTGTTCGGAATAAAATAATCCCGCCCCGGAAGGACTTCCCGCACCGAGCTGGTAAGGCCATTGATGTGCTTAATGCTGTCAACAATCTGGTTCTTTTCATCCACAAAAATAATGTTGCTGTGCTTGCCCATGATTTCAACCATAAGCGATTTCTGTACCACATCCCCCAGCTCATTGAGATTTTCAAACCGGATTCGAATTACACGCTCCATGCCAATCTGCTCAAATCCCAGAATTTTTGCACCACTTAAATGTTTGCGCAACAACATACAGAATCCGGGTGCCGTAAAAGGAGAGGGTTTCGGATTCTCCGTCAGGTGAATCAGCGGAAGAGAAGCACTTGCTGAAATCTGTAATTTATAATTTGTCCTGTTTTTCTTTATGGTTAAGAGAAGTTCGTCCGGCTCCGGCTGTGCTATTTTCTGCACATGTCCCTCCGAAAGACAATCCTCAAATTCGCTGACCAAAGCAGCGATGGTAAATCCATCAAAAGCCATCTTGTTTCTTCCTTTCCTATGCGAAGTCTGTCACACTGTTATCCATACTTGTTCATTATACTATATTTCATAGTGGAAAAAAAGAAAAAGATTGCCTTTCCCTGACAATGAAATTATACTAAGAAAAAAGTGTTTGTTTGAAATTTGGTGTGTAAGCGCCTGTGGAATGGAGGTTAGGATATGACTCAAAAAATCAACAAGGCAGGTATTGTCTGCTGCTCCAACGGACAGGAGCAAATAAAGAAAGAACAGGTAGAAAAGTTGCTACAGGTGTTAACAGACTTGGGAATAACGCCTGTTTGCAGTGATTATATCTATGAAAAAGATGGCAACACACACAGCAGCGGTACGGCTGCGGAGCGAGCTGCGGCTCTGATGACCTTTTACCGGGACGAGACAATTGATGCTGTTTTTGATATTTCCGGAGGAGACATTGCCATTGAAATTCTGCCCTATCTGGATTTTGAAGAAATCGCCAAATCCAACAAACAATTTTGGGGATACAGCGATTTGACAACGGTGATTCAGGCTATCTTTGCCAAAGCTGGAAAACCATCAAATTTATTCCAGATTCGGAACCTGATACGTCCCGGTCAGAGCAACCAGGTAAATTTATTTCAGGATTACCTGAACAATGGAGAAAAACTATTTCAATTTTCTTATCAATTTGTGCGGGGAGAGCAGATGAGGGGAATCCTCCTTGGCGGAAATATCCGATGTCTTTTAAAATTGGCAGGAACCCCTTTCTGGCCGGATATGACTGGAAAAATTCTATTTTTAGAAGGTTTGTCCGGAGATATTCCCAAACTTATTTCATTTTTTAACCAACTTAAATTATTGGGCGTATGGGAACAGGTAACCGGCGTCCTGCTGGGGACCTTTACGGAGATGGAAGAAAAAGGATATACCCCCACCGCTTCTAAACTTCTAATAGACATGACGGATGCGAAACTTCCTGTGGCTGTAACAGAAGAAATCGGTCATGCCGCGAACTCCAAAGCGCTTCTTATAGGGAAAACCTATACCCTGAAAAAGGAATGAACAATTTGGCAGAAAAAGTCTCTTCCTGTAAACTATTTATTATTCATACTTAACCTATAGGAATATAGTTTTTAGAACAGGGGCGGACGGAATGGAGAAAAAAGATGTCATTTTACAGTTTATCCGTAAGGAATTTTACGGTTTAGAAAAGGTTTGCTGTCAGCCAATCCGCGACTGTATGACAGTAGCTGCTTTTCGCCTTGGTTTGCAGGAAAATCTACATGCGCTGGATGAACTTTTACAAGAGGATTACGTTCTCTATCATCATGGCTATACACCTACCGAGCTGCGTCGGATGTTTACCTATGCCAAACTGCCTGCTTTCGTGGACGAGGATGATTTATATACACTGGCTGAGCAGGTGGTGGAGCCGGCTGAAGATGGACTGCGAGTTGGAATAAAGCGTCGGAAATTAAAAAAGCGTGGCATTAAGAAACTAAAAGTGGTATACTCGAAAAAAAGAAAACAAAGAATTTAGATTCCATGGAGGAAACATGTACCGAGTAACCATTGAAGATTTGGAACAGGAAACCAGAGAAAAACTAGTAATTGATATTCGCTCGAAAGCGGACTTTGAAAAGGAAACTTATCCGGGAGCTATTCATATTTTCTGGGAAGAATTTGATTCTCACATCGATGAAATTCCGAAAGACAAACCGGTTTATCTTGTCTGTTATACCGGTCTTCGAAGTGACGAGATTGCCGAACGGTGGAATAAACAGGGTTATGAGTTATACAGTCTGGATGGTGGATTTTATTCCTGGCGCCGGGTCAAACTCTTACAGTTTATGAAAGAAGAAGATAACAGGGAACAGCGACAAAAAGATGTGGAACGCAGCATCGTGAAAAAATTCCGCAAAGAAATATGGAGAAAATTCACAAAAGCCGTCAACGAATATGAACTGATTCAAGATGGAGACCGGATTGCCGTGTGTATTTCCGGTGGGAAGGATTCCATGCTGATGGCTAAACTGTTTCAGGAGCTGTTGCGGCATGGACAGAAGAACTTTGAAGCTGTTTTTCTTGTTATGAATCCCGGTTATAATGAGATTAATTATCAGACCATACAGGACAATGCCAGATTGCTGGGTGTACCGATTACCGTTTTTGAGTCTCAGATTTTTGATATTGTGGCAAGTGATGTGGAATCTCCCTGTTATCTTTGTGCCAGAATGCGTCGGGGACATTTATACAACAAGGCAAAGGAGTTGGGATGCAACAAAATTGCTTTGGGGCACCATTTTGATGATGTCATAGAAACAATTCTCATGGGTATGCTCTATGGTGCCCAGATTCAGACCATGATGCCAAAGCTTCACAGTACGAACTTTGAGGGCATGGAATTGATTCGCCCCCTCTATTTGATTCGGGAGGAGGACATCATTCACTGGATGAATTATAATGATCTTCAGTTTATTCAGTGTGCCTGCCGCTTTACGGAACACTGTGCCACCTGTGGCGGCACGGAGAAAGGCTCCAAGAGGGCAGAAATCAAAGAACTGATCCGTGAACTCCGTAAGAAAAGCCCTTATATTGAGAAGAACATTTTCCGGAGTGTGGAAAACGTCAATCTAAGTACCGTTATTGCATACAAAGAAAATGGTGTAAAACATCATTTTCTGGAAAACTATGACGATTAGAATCTGGCATGGTATAAAAATCCAAAACTGGATATTTATACTATGCCAGTTTTCCTTTATAGTGTTAAAAAACAGCATCACACAGGATGCAGAAAAGGGGAAATTAAGATGAGTAATAACCGTTATGAACTGAACAAAGAACTGGCACAGATGTTAAAAGGCGGTGTCATCATGGATGTCACCACACCGGAACAGGCAAAAATTGCAGAGGAAGCAGGTGCATGCGCCGTTATGGCACTGGAACGTATTCCGGCTGATATCCGGGCGGCAGGCGGTGTTTCCCGCATGAGCGACCCGAAGATGATTAAAGGCATTCAGGAAGCGGTCTCTATCCCTGTCATGGCAAAATGCCGTATTGGACATTTCGCAGAGGCACAGATTCTCGAAGCTATAGAAATTGATTACATCGATGAGAGTGAGGTTCTCTCACCAGCCGATGATATTTATCATATTGATAAAACACAGTTTAAAGTACCATTTGTGTGCGGAGCCAAAGATTTGGGAGAAGCACTTCGCCGCATCAACGAAGGTGCTTCCATGATTCGTACAAAAGGTGAGCCGGGTACCGGTGATGTGGTACAGGCAGTCCGCCACATGAGAAAAATGAATCAGGAAATTGCCCGTCTGACCTCTATGCGAGAAGATGAGTTATTCCAGGCAGCCAAGGAACTTCAGGTTCCTTATGATCTTGTAAAATATGTTCATGAGAACGGCAGAATTCCTGTTGTCAACTTTGCAGCAGGCGGTGTTGCTACACCGGCGGATGCCGCACTGATGATGCAGTTAGGAGCAGAGGGCGTCTTTGTCGGCTCCGGTATTTTCAAATCCGGTGATCCGAAGAAACGTGCCGCTGCCATTGTAAAAGCAGTGACGAATTATCAGGACTCCAAACTTCTCGCTGAACTTTCAGAAGACCTCGGAGAAGCCATGGTAGGCATCAACGAACAGGAGATCGAACTGTTGATGGCAGAAAGGGGAATCTGATATGAAGATTGCAGTGCTGGCCGTACAGGGAGCTTTTATTGAGCACGAAAAGATGCTTAGCTCCCTGGGAGCTGAGTGCTTTGAAATACGGCAGAAAAAAGATTTGGAGCAGGATTTTGACGGCCTTGTTCTTCCCGGCGGAGAGAGCACCGTACAGGGAAAACTGCTTCGTGAGCTGGATTTGTTTGAGCCTTTGCAGCAGAAGATAAAACAGGGGTTGCCGGTACTTGGTACCTGTGCCGGTCTGATTCTTCTGGCTAATCAGCTTTCCAACGATGAACATGTCTATTTTGGTACCCTTCCGGTGACGGTACGCCGCAATGCTTATGGGAGACAGCTTGGCAGCTTTTACGCCGAACAAGAGATGAAAGGCGTGGGGAAGATTCCTATGACTTTTATTCGTGCCCCCTATATTGAGAGCGTCGGAGAGGACGTGGAGGTGCTTGCCGAGGTAGAAGGAAATATTGTTGGCGTGCGCTATGGCAACCAGATTGGAATTTCCTTTCACCCTGAAGTGACTGACAATACTGCCGTACATGAATATTTTCTTTCACTTTGCAAATAGTTGAAGATAGGAGGACAGGCATGGATGGATTCTTTATGCCTGTTCTTTCTTTTAAATAGCCTATATTTTCTTTTAAATAGCCTATATTTTCTTGACTTATCTTATTCCATGCACTATAATAATAAAGATTGGATAAATATACGTAGGAGGCAAACTATGATACAGAGTATGACTGGTTTTGGCCGTGGAGAAGCAGCCAATGAAAAATACAAGATTACCATTGAAATGAAATCTGTCAATCATCGTTACCTCGATGTGTCTGTGCGTTTGCCACGTAAGCTGAATTATTTTGAGACAGTCATTCGCAATCAAATCAAAGAATTTGCCGGACGAGGTAAAGTGGATGTCTTTGTCAATTTTGAGAATCTGGAAGGAAGCAGTGGAGCCATCCGTTATAATCCGGACGTTGCATCTGCTTATCTGATGGGAATCCGTCAGATTGCAACTGATTTTGATGTTGAGGAACACACAGACGCCTATCATTTGTCCCGCTTTCCAGAAGTTTTTACCATGGAAGAAGAGGATATGGACGAGGAAATGCTACTTGGATTAATAACAGAAGCAATGCAAGCAGCCGGGAATAAATTTACCGAAAGCCGCTGTCTGGAGGGCGAAAAACTGTGTCAGGACATTTTGGGCAAGCTGGATTACATTTCTTCACTTGTGGATGAAATTGTGAAACGTTCTCCACAAATGGTGGAAGAGTACCGTCAGAAACTGACAGAGAAGGTACAGCAGTTGTTAGGAGATACCAAACTGGATGAAAATGTTTTAGCAACAGAACTTGTGATTTACAGCGATAAGGTATGCGTGGATGAAGAGATGGTACGCCTACGCACTCACATTTTACATATGAAGGAAACCTTATCTGAGGGAGAGCGGATTGGACGAAAACTGGATTTTCTCATTCATGAAATGAACCGGGAGGCCAATACAACTTTATCCAAAGCAAATGACATTGATATTTCTAATTATGGCATAGAGCTTAAGACCGAGATTGAAAAAATCCGGGAACAAATTCAGAATATCGAATAAATCTATGATACAGTAAAGCAGGGAGGTTTTTATGCAGTTTATTAATATTGGTTATGGAAATGTAGTAAACAGTGATAAAGTATACAGCATCGTCAGTCCCGACGCAGCTCCGATTAAGAGACTGATTCAGCAGGCAAAAGATGCCGGAACTGCCATTGATGCCACATGTGGCCGTAAAACAAAGGCTGTTCTGGTTATGGATAATCAGACTTTGGTCTTATCTTCTTTATTACCGGAGACTATTGCCGCCCGGTTGAATAATGAATAGCAGAAGGGAGATTTTTCTATGCCAAAAAAGGGTGTTTTAGCTGTCATCTCTGGATTTTCCGGGGCAGGTAAGGGCACAATTATGAAAGAACTCATAAGACAATATCCATATTTTCTCTCTGTTTCGGCCACTACAAGGAAGCCGCGAGAGGGAGAAGTGAATGGACGTGAATATTTTTTTCATACAAAGGAAGAATTTGAACATATGATTGCAGAGGGAGAGCTGATTGAATGGGCAGAATATGTCGGCAATTATTATGGCACCCCCAAAAAAGCAGTAGAGCAGCAGTTGGCAGAAGGAAAAGATGTTCTTTTGGAAATCGAAATGCAGGGTGGTATGCTTGTCAAAGAGCAATTTCCGGAAGCGGTACTGATTTTTATCACACCCCCTTCATATGATGAATTGAAATCCCGTCTGCAGGGCAGAGGGACAGAAAGTGCAGAAGAGATTGAGCGACGTCTGAACCGGGCAGGAGAAGAAGTTGCCTATATGAAATCCTATGATTATATTGTCGTCAATGATGAACTGACAGAGGCTGTAAACCGAGTCAACAACATTATAACCGATGAACATTACCGAGTATCAAACAGCATGGACCTGATTGCCGATATGGATCGGGAACTGGGCAGGCATGCAGAGGGAGAGTAGAAGAATGGACACAAATCAAAATCAGGATCCAATTATTGATGATTTACAGGAAAATCGAAAAGCTGCAAAAAAGAATCGAAGTGTAAAAGGAATCATTTTTGAAGTCCTTCTATATATTTTCATTATTGTTTTTTGCATTTTTGTTGTACCGACCTATATTTTGCAACGTACCGTTGTGGACGGAGATTCCATGCAAGATACGCTCCAGAACGGAGACAGTCTTTTGGTGAATAAATTTATCTACCGTTTTCATGATCCGGAACGTTATGATATCATTGTTTTTTATCCAAAAGGCCGTGACGTAGAAGAATATTATGTAAAACGAATTTACGGGCTTCCCGGAGAGAAGATTTACATCCAGAACAATTCTATATATGTAAATGGCAAGAAGATTGATGACCCTTATGCAAAAGATGCTATGGATGACAACCAGACCGAGATTGGAACAGCAGAACATCCTTACACATTAAAGGATGATGAGTATTATGTTCTTGGAGACCATCGTTCTGTCAGTCTTGACAGCCGTTCTGATCCAAATGGTGCAGATCCGGATGCCCCCGGTCCGGTTAAGCGTGAAAATATTGCCGGTAAGGTATTTCTACGCATATGGCCTCTTAATCAATTTGGTACACCATGATGTGCAATATATCATTAATATATATAAACATTGAAAGGAGAATTCATTATGTTACACCCATCTTATACAGATCTTATGAACATTGCCAACAGCGAGGTTGAACAGGGAGAACAACCTGTTGTCAACAGCCGGTACTCCATTGTTCTGGCAACCGCCAAGAGAGCTCGACAAATTATTGCAGGGTCCGAACCGCTTTCGGAGAATACGGATTGTCCAAAAGCATTGTCTGTTGCAATTGACGAATTGTCTTCAGGGGCAATAAAGATTGATGCAGAAGATAAAACAGAAGAGTAAATTTCTATAGAAAATATGAATATTTTAAAAGAGAGCATTTTTCTGCTCTCTTTTTTTAATAAACTATTGACAAACATTTGTTCGTGCTGTATACTGTAGTCAAACAAGTGTTCGGATTGTGTGTTCGATTATAAGGAGTGAATTATTATGAAGAAAACAAGAATGAATAATCATTTAATTTATTTGGTCATAGCGGCAACTTTTTTATTACTTCTATTTTTTTTCCTTATACTGGGAGGAAAAGTTTCCGCAGAAGCTGGTACTATGAACGAGATGAAAAGTTACGACACTGTTCTTGTTAAAGATGGAGATACTCTTTCTTCTGTTGCATCATCCTATGCAAGGGAGTATTCCCATTTTTCCCTGGAAGATTATCAGGAAGCTATTATTTCATTAAATAATCTTTCCTCAGAATATATTCAGGCAGGAAGTTATCTTTTACTCCCGCAATATCGGTAAAATTTGCAAAACAAGCTCGAATCCTGTATACTTTACTTGTATATGACAATTTTCTGTCATTTCATTTTATTATACTTTCGTTATTATGAATAATATAGGAGATGAGTTTGTTATTATGCGTACATTTAAGAGTTTATTGCCTCACATTTTCGTTATGTTCTTTTTTGCTTTAGGACTTTCTCTTTGCCATACAAATGTGGATGCTGCATCATCTAGTGTTAAGATTCGCTACAATGGCAAGACATACCGAAATAAGTCAAAGAAAATGACGGTAAAATACAATAATAAAACAGTATCAAAAAAATCATATAAAGCGATACTGATTAAGAAGAAATATATGGTTCCCTATGATGATATTTTTAAAAAGGGTGTCAAGGCAAAATGTAAATATTCCAAAAAACAAAAGAAAATTACAATAACCACCAACGGTGTCACCTTAAAAATGACAGTTGGTAAAAAAACAGCATACTGCAATGGTCGCAAGGTGAAATTGCCCGTTGCACCTTTGTCTGTGCGCTACATTGCAAAAAAGAAGACCCGAATTCTGGTTCCTCTTAACTATGTTGCCAAAGCGTTAAATTTGTCATACAAAAAATCGGGTTCTTCGATTTATCTGGGAGCACCGTTGTCTTTATTTTATGACGGAAAAACCACATACTACACAGGTGTTCAAGGTAAGGTATATTACAACCATAAATTGTATACACTGCATAGCCTGCCGGTTATCAAGCTTTCCGGGAAAATGTATCTTCCTGCAGAAGAAGTTTTAAAAACAATTATGGGATTAGACTATACATATCAGCCTGCCAAAGGAGAATTGCAAATTATTAATGAGGATTTAGGATATTCTTTCCTTGCCTTCACACAAACAGTCAATGCAAAGCTTAATGGCAAAGACGTAACGTTATCAGCACCAGTTAAGATTATTCGGAACAATAAAACGAAAAAGGATGTCGTATGCATTCCGGCTTCCACTGTACTTAGTCAGTTAAATTATACCCGGTCCTGGAACAAGGCAAACTCCTATTATCAGATTCAGAGCAAAGAATTTTTTAACTGGGAGAAGAGTTTGAATGCTTCTCAATCCACATCCAATAATTATTTGCACCATTTTCGATCCTATTACCAGGAGCAAGGGGGAACTGGTTCTATCTCTTTCCAACTTACAGGGTCAAATGCAGATATATTAAAAACAGCAACAGTAAACCGTAGCAATAATATTATTACTGTTAACATTCCAAAATCACAATATAATTTGGACAAAAATCTATTTCAGAATTTTGGAGAAATTATTCAGAAAATGGAAGTCATAGAAAAAGACTCTACAGTCACCATAAGCTTTACTTGTGAGAATGTGGCAGATTATTCTTATATTATTCAAAATAAGATGTTTGAGATTAATATTCTATACACCTATGGTTCTTCTGACGGTAGTGTAACTGGCTATTCTCTGTCTATTCCAAAACCGGAAGGTATAACCATTGCTAACGTAACAAATCAGGATTTATATCAAAGCAAAAAGTTTCAAATCATAATAAGTGGTAATCATGTTGCTTTTTATCAGAATAATCCGATTGTTATAAACAATAGTTCTGTAAAAAATATAACAACAACAAAAAGCGGGAACAATACAGTAATTACTGTCACTACCTCATCTTTGATGGGATATAAGATTTATGAAAACGGAAAAAACCTGGAAGTAAAAATTGCAACACCAAGAAAGATATACAAAAACATCGTTGTATTAGATGCCGGACATGGAGGATATGATCCGGGTGCGCAAAACAAAGGAACAAACGAGAAAGATTTGAACCATAAAATTCTATACACTTTAATGAAAAATTATTTTTCAGGAAACGCTCCTGATATAAAAGTCTATTGGACAAGGACCAATGATTCATATATCACCCTTGCCAATCGTGCTGCTTTTGCCAAAACGGTAGGCGCAGATGCCTTCATAAGCCTTCATATGAACTCGGCAACAAAAAGTTCAGCAAATGGTACAGAAGTTTATTATTCTGTATCAAATAACGGTTCTGGCTTTGGAGGAATATCCAGTCAAAAAATGGCAAATTTGTTCCGAACGCAACTACTAAAAGATCTGCACACAGCCAATCGCGGGACCAAAACAGCTGCATATTATGTGTTGAAACATAATACAGTACCAGCAATACTAATCGAGCTTGGCTTTATCTCCGGAAGTACAGACTATGCCAAATTAACTGATCCATCTTTCCAGAAAACGGCTGCACAATCCATCTATACCAGTATTGTATCCATGTTTCAGACTTACAAAACTGGCAGATAATTATTCTTTTCTAAGTTTAACAGCAGAAGCAGCCCTCCGCTTACGATCTTCTTCGAGGGCTGCATAGTGCTTTCTGGTGGTGTTTACATCGTTGTGCCCTAAGACCTCAGCAACGAGATAAATATCGCCTGTTTCGCGATATAAATTGGTTCCATACGTACTTCTTAATTTATGCGGTGTAATGTGCTTAATCGTAGTGATATGCTTTGCACAGTCCGACACGAGATTTTCGATGGACTGTACACACATACGGCGCTTTTGTACCGATAAAAATAAAGCATGTTCATGTCCATCCTTTGCTGTAATTGTTTTTCTTTCTGCATAATAATCATATAAAGTTTCTGCAACTTCATCTCCGAAATAGACAAAATCTTCTTTGCCGCCTTTTCGCATAATTTTAATACGGTTATTTTTAAAATCAAGATCCTCAAGGTCCAGACCTACACATTCTGAAACACGAATACCTGTACCAAGCAGGAGAGTGAAGAGTGCTAAATTGCGTGTCTTATTCTTATCAAAATACACTTTTTTCATCCCTGTCATTTCATCACCACCATGTTCTACATAATCCAACAAATTGGCTACTTCATCCGTATCCAACCGAATAATTTCTCTTTTATGTAATTTAGGCATATCGACAATCACTGTTGGATTATTATGAATAAGTTCACGCTTATAATAGTAATTAAAAAAGCTTCGCAACGTTGCAAGTTTTCTATGAAGACCGCGTTCATTATTCGTACGAATTGTCCCATCTGAATCCTCATAATATTTCAAATACTCTAAATATTCCTCAATATCTACAGGCTGAAGAAGGTCCATATCTTCAAGTCGGATATCTGTAATGTCTTTTCTTTTTTGAAAATAAGGATTGCTTTCCTGAAGGAAATGGAAAAACAATCTGATATCATACACATAAGAGATTCTTGTTTTTGCTGATGTATTAGGTTCAATAGCCCGAAAATAATCCCTGGTAAAACCAGGCAGCGTCTGTAATACATTACGCAACTTAATAGTATTATTTCTATTATTCTGTTCGTGATATGTAATTTTTTTGTCCATAAAAACCTCCCATAATGTCTGTAAAATCGTTGTTTTGTAATGATATTATATCATAGTGACTTTTGAAATGCAACTCTTTTTGAAAAACTGGAGTTTGTCCAAGAGAGATATAAAAGAAAAGAATCACACTATTCTGTATTTTCCTATTTTGTCAAGTGCGATTCTTCTTTTTAATATGATTTACGTTTAAGTGGTTTCGGTCCATTTGTACTTTTCTTTGGTCTCTTATAAGTTTCGTTTCCATTTTCATCATACCAGAAAATTGATTTTCTTCCATTCTTTTTCACAATTTTCCAGGCCTCATCCGAATATTGGTTTTTGATATGAATGTGTCTTAAAATCAATATTAGAATTACAATAATTATTACTGCAACAATCGTTGAAATGACTGGATAATTTCTTATGCATTCAATGATTTTCTGGACTTCAATTGGAAGTTTCATCTTGTTCAATTATTATTTCACCCCTTTCTCTTTTCATATGCTACAATTTCTTCTTTATGCAAGAAATAAAGAAAATAAGAAATCGCATCCTGCTTTTATTTGTCTATTGGATGCGATAATTCTTATTTTCTATAATTCAGCATTCTTTGTAACTCAATAATCTCTTCCGTAGTCAATGACTGGTTACTAAGATATTCATTTATAAATGTTATTAGAGAGCCATTAAACATTTTCTTTAATAAGGCTTTAGTCTCAATTTCCTGAATTTCCTTTTTTGACACTTTTGCGCTGCAAAGAAATCCTGGATCTTCACGCTGAATAGCTCCTTTGTCTATCAAACGCTTAATCACTGTATATGTTGTATTCTTTTCCCATCCTATGTATTCTTTAATGATTTTGGAAATATCTTTTGCTGCAAGAACTTTATTGGACCATAATAACTCCATTACATTTAGTTCTCCTTCATGCAATCGTATTTCTTTTGTTGGATTACTGCTCATAGATATAATCCTCCTCCTTATTTACAGTTCCCTATATATCCCCATATGTTCTACACAAGTAGATAATGCGTATCTACAACTGTAGTATTTTTTGTCATTTCGTTCTACAATTCACCAAAAACAATCCGTGTCAAGTAACTCAATTCTACACCTATAGTAACTCAATTGTCAAGCAATATTTTACAATTAATTTACGAATTTCCGAGGGATTTCAGCAGTTCCACAAAATATTGTGGGAGTGGTGATTCTACTTCTATATATTGATTTTTGGTTGGATGAATAAAGCCAATAATTCTTGCATGTAACGTCTGTCCCTCCAATCGTTCAAAACGCTTTCCTGGCTTTGGTCCATAAACTGTATCTCCCAATAAAGGATGATGGATATAAGCCATGTGAACTCGAATTTGATGAGTGCGGCCTGTTTCGAGCTGACATTGAATATGGTTAAACTGGTGATTCAAATGCGATAGCACCTGATAATGTGTTACTGCCCTTTTCCCCTTTTCTTGAGAAACTACAGCCATTTTCTTTCGTTCTACCGGATGACGCCCTATTGGTGCATCTATTGTCCCCTGCTCTTCTGTCAAATTGTGATGAACAATAGCCTCATACTTTCTTGTAATTGAATGTACTTGCAATTGTTCTGCCAAGGATTGGTGAGCAATATCATTCTTACATACAATAAGTGCACCAGTTGTATCTTTATCAATTCGATGGACGATACCTGGTCGTAGAACGCCGTTAATGCCGGATAAATGCCCCTGACAGTGATACAAAAGGCCATTGACCAGAGTATGGCTCATATGGCCTGCAGATGGATGCACAACCATCCCCTTTGGCTTATCGATTACAAGCACATCATCATCTTCGTATAAAATAGCAAGATCCATTTTTTCAGGCTCTATCTCCAATTTTGCCGGTTTGGGAATATCAAGCCAAATTTCGTCATCAAAACAAACGGGAACCTTCATCTTGTTGACTAAATTCCCGTTTATTTTTACTTTTTCACTTTTTATCAGCTTTTGAATATAAGAGCGGGAAAAATCTGTATGATCAGCAAGATATTGATCAATACGCCTCTCCGTCTTCTCTTCTACCCGGATGGTTATTCTTTCTTCTTCCACAAAAAATCTTCTTCCTTATATCGAAATAATAGACAATACATTAGTAATACAGCAGCAATACAAACATAACAATCCGCTACATTAAATACTGGAAAATGAATGTATTTAAAATATAAAAAATCAACAACATAGTGCCATATCATGCGATCAATAAAATTTCCAATTGCTCCTGAAGCCAGCATAATTATAGTGAAACGCAAAAGAATATATTTTCGCTCAAAAGGGATTTTACCATAAAAATAAATCATGGCAACGATGACTATAATAGTAATCACCGCAAACAGCCAGATGGCATTGGGAAGCATTCCCCATGCAGCACCAGGATTCTCCAAATAATGAAGTGAGAATACCCCCGGAATCAATTCAATCTCATTTCCTTTCAAATTATGAACAGCTATGTTCTTTGTAATGCGATCAATTGCAATCAACAAAATAAAAGTAAGTGCAAAAATCATATTGGTAACTACATACTTCTTATTTCGAAACATCAAAAATCATCTACAGAACCAAGAAATTCAAAAGGATCTTCGTCCTGACCTTTCTTTTTTTTATTTTTTTTACCAATGTTAATACTCTGCAATAGGGAGTCCAGTGTAGGAGCCTCTTTTTCATTCTCTTTTTCAAGTTCCAAAACTTCAGGGCCAGCCTCTTGTTTTACTTCTACTGCTTTCAAATCCAAGGGTTCTGTCACAACAGCATCCACCGGTTCTAACACTAGTGCTTCCTGAACTTCCTTTGCAACAGCCTCTTTTGGTTTTTGTACAGCTACAGCCTCCCGAATTTGATCCAGTGAACTACTCAAATCAATAGTATCTGCAGACAAAATATCTAAATCATCTTCCTCGCTTTGTGATTTGCGAGAAGAACTCCGTTCCTTTCGAACATCAGGAAGAATCGTTGTCTTACCAAAATCATCTGCTTCTTTCTCCACTGCTTGTTCTTCTTCCTGTATTAGATTTTCTGCCTCATCTTCCTTCTGAACAATTTCAAATTCATTGTTTTCCGGCTCTCTAGTAGACGTTTCCAAAACATCTACCAAATCTTTTGTTGTCTCTGACACTGGTTCAGAGTCTGCCTGATTGTTGTATTTATTACTCGGTAATGCGGTTTTTTCAGCCTGTATAGCTTCCAATTCAGGTGAATAGACATCAAACGACTCACTGGTAATCAATTCAAGTTGAGCGGACGCCACCTGTTTTAATTGCATTTTATACTGGTTAAACTGTTGAACTAGATATAAACATTTCTCTTTTAATTTATCATACTCTTGTTCAGCTTCAGAAACAATCTTCTCAGCTTTTGTATTGGCATCTTTTTCAATTGCCTCAGCCTTCAACTGTGCAGCATCTTTCGTCTCTTTTGCAGTCTTTTCTGCAAGAACCAGTGCTTTCTGCATTGTTGTTTCGATTGAGCGATAATACTGTACACCATCATTCAGAGTTTTGACATTTTTCTGCAATTCCTGATTCTCATCATATAACGCTTTATATTGTTCAAATACAAGCTCAAGATATTCATCCATATCTTCCTTGTCGTAATATTTTCTTTTTTTGGGTTCAATTTTTTTGTTTTTCAAATCAAGTGGTGACAACATGAAACTTCATCTCCTTAAAGATATTGATAAATTGTAATTTTCTGTTTCCCTTTTTTCGTTTTATCGCCTTCTTCAAACCAAAGGCGATATTTCCCATGTCCACGTATGGATATTACCATATCATTCCGACAGCGAAAGCTGTTGGAGTTTTTTTCTTCGCCACCTGCAATCACTTTCCCCTGCAGAATCAACTCACTGGCTTTCCCTCTGGAAGTCCCCGTCATGGCAGCAACAACATTATCCAAACGCAAAGAAGCCACACTCTGATATATTGTTTTATACTGCCGAGCTGGTATCTCACTGACATCTATCAATTGCCGACATTTCACTGCCGTATGGCGAACACGGTCTAGATGAGTTAAAATAAAAGGAACGAGTTCTCGATTACAGAATACATATGCCGTCTCATCACAAATACGGATATCCCCTATTGTAGACCGCTCAATTCCCAAATTCAGAATCGCTCCTAAATAATCCCGATGTGTAATTTCTTTTGCATACTTTTCATTTGCTGCCGTTATCTGGATACAGATGATAGGAAACTCATCCTGGTTATTTCCCTCAAAACCTTCCGGAAAAAAGCCAGCCATCTTGTGATCACAATCCTCGTGTCCTCCCCAGAGTTCTACCTGCACAGAAGAAAAACTGCATTTATTCTGAATTAGCAAAGAAAGTTCTCCTGATGTAAGAAAATCAGTAAAACTAGGGCAATTGCAATGATAAGCTCTCAAACTCAAATCATGTAAATGTTGCAAAAAGAAATGGTCCTTTTTCGTATTCATCTTCTAAAATTCACGATTGATGGTAGGCATCTTGGCTGTATTCCCCTCAAGCGAAAGGGAATCACCACTAATATCCACATTCTCCGGCGTAAAAATGAATATGTATTTAGAAATCTGATGATACTGTCCCTTAATAGCATAAATACACCCGGAAATAAAATCCATAATCCGCTGTGCATCATCCGGATCAAAGCCCTCCAGATTGACCACTACCGGTCTACCGGAAAGCAACATGTTACAAATATTCTGTGAATCTTCAAATGTATTTGGTTTAATAATATTAACTTCCATCATTGCTCGGTTATTCATCGGAACCACCTTTGGCTTAGAACCTAAAAAGCCTGAACGCTGCTTCGGAGATTCATCAAAATCGTCTTCCTTTTGTATAGGCCGTGAAGGTTTCGTTCTTACTGGTTCTTCGACATACTCCTCCTCATAATCATCTTCATAATCATCTGGAATCTTAAAGAAATTTAAAATGGAATTGATACCCATATATCTCATGTTCCTTTCTATAAATATTGTCTGTTTCCAAATATGCCGGTGCCAACTCGAACGAAAGTAGCACCCTCTTCAATGGCCACCTCATAGTCACCGGTCATTCCCATGGAAAGCTCGCTCATATTAATATTATCAATGTTTTTGTTGTTAATGTCAACTAGTAATTTATGCAAATTGCGAAAATGAACTCTGTTTTTCTCCGGCTCAGAAACGTTTGGTGCAATGGTCATCAGTCCACGTACACATACATTGGGATATCCGGCAATTTCTCGGATGGCATCTTCTGTTTCCTCCGGCATAAATCCAAATTTGGAATCTTCCTTTGCCATATTTACCTCAATCAGGATATCAGACTTGATTTGTTTCTTTTCCGATTCTGTCTGTATCTGTTTTGCCAGTCGAATAGAATCCACAGAGTGAATTCTCACCACCCTCCCCACAACCTGTTTTACCTTGTTTCGTTGCAAATGTCCTATCATATGCCAATCGAGAGGATCCTTTATAATCTCCTGTTTTTCCAGGATTTCCTGGACTTTATTTTCGCCAAACGTAACAATACCGGATGCCATTGCTTCCCGAATCATTTCTACCGGTTTCGTTTTGCTTACTGCAATTAAGCTCACTTCTTCTCTGGAGCGCCCGACACGCTGACATGCTGCTGCAATCTTCTGTTCTACCATCTTCAAATTTTCTGTAACCATTTTCAGCCTCTTTTCCGAACGATTTGTTCTTTTATTCTATAAAGTCATCATCCTGCAAACTGGCAGGATCTACAACAATATGGTCATAAGCAGATAGTCCGTTTTCTGTATGATCGGAAATAATCGTATATTCCTTGTTTTTATACTGAACTTCAATGGGGCGGAACTGGCAATATCCCTCGTTTACATAATAAACACCTGATAATTTTTTTCTATTGCTGACAATATAATTTTCTCCCGAAGACGCATCCATCAGAATATCTCCTCCCTGCAACACAGATGCGCTGACATAGTACTCATCTCCCAAACGAATTTCCTTTTTGAGCGATATAAACTCATGTGATGTTTTTCCTTCTTTTCCGGTGGTCTGTCTCACCACACCAATTCCATCAGCTCCATTGGTAATTGCCTTATCCGGAATCACATAAAAATCTTTTTGGAGAACCGAACTGTTAGGGATTTTCAACCCAGAAGCTGATTTCAAATTAAATTCAATCTGCAAAAATCGGTCATTGATATATCTCTCCATATATCGTGATGTACTCAGCGCAGCAAAATGTGTACCCTCCCTGTCAAACAGTTCCACCTGCGCATTAAAAGAAATATCATCCTTGGTAATTGTTACACGTACCGTTTCCTTGTCTTTAAGTGCACTATAATAACTTTCATCCAGTTTTACCACAATGGACCAGTCATTGCTTGTAACAAGTTTATATACCGGCGTTCCTGCCGGTGTGCTTCCTTCTTTTTGCATTTGTTTGCGAACAACACTTCCGTAATCATCAAAAAGTTCCTTTGTAACATCCTCTTGTCTGGTGCTTTCATACCCATCCATAGTATAAGCAATTACACCACTTTTTTTTGCTGTAACCTTTGTGAAATTACTGTCTTTTCCAGAGGATTTCAGGGCCTTTTTTAAATCACTGTACAAGCTGCCATTATTCATATCAAAAACAACATTTTTGACATCATAGTGAAGCTTTGTCACATCACTGTAATTCGACATATTGAAACCACTGTAAAAGGAAGCAACTACTTCTCTCATTTTTGTAAGGCTTGCAGAATTATCTCGCTCGCTCTGAATTTGCTCCAACACACTGCTTACCGCTCCGTCCCCATCGGCGGTATACGCCACATCTCCTTTTCCAATCCGGCTCCCTTCCGAAAAATAATAATTAATGTAGCCTGACTCTTCTGAGTTTACAATTTCTTCGGAACGAATGACAAATCCATAAAGAGGTGCATCATCTGATATATCCGTCGTATTGACTTCATAAATAGAGATATGTTCCTTTGCAAAATATCCCCATGCAAGCACAATAATGTAAATGATAATCAACAAAAAAAGGAAAAATGCAAGACTTAAATTTGGTCGAAATCTCTTTTTCATTTGTATCACATTTTTTTTCGCCATAAACTTTTCCCTTCCGAAGCAACAGTGCTTCTATTTTCAAAATAATGTATATTTCCCGGCAAAACTGCCATACTATGAGCAAAGGAGGTACTGTAAAATTATGAAAGCATTAGATTATATTGTACTGGTACTGGTTATTATAGGTGCTGTAAACTGGGGGCTGGTTGGCTTCTTTGGACTGGATCTTGTCGCCTTTCTCTTCGGCTCCATGTCAATCCTGTCCCGCATCGTATATGCCATCATCGGAATATGTGGTTTGTATGCCATCAGCTATTGTGGACGTATCAGTAATTAAGCACACAAAAGCGTCGAATTTTCACGACGCTTTTTTACATACGAACCAGATTACGCCAATCCAGATCTCCGCGCTCTAATGCCTTCACAAGAAGTTCTGCAGTAGCCACATTGGTTGCCAACGGAATGTTGTGAATATCACAGAGTCGAAACACATTATTGACATCCGGTTCATGCACTTTCTGTGTTAAGGGATCGCGCAGAAAAATAACAAGATCCAGTTCATTATTTTCTATCTGAACTCCTAACTGTTTTTCTCCGCCCAAATGCCCCGCCAGATATTTATGAATCGTAAGATTTGTGACTTCTTCTACCAGCCGGCCGGTAGTGCCAGTGGCATAGATTGTATGTTTGCTCAGAATACCACGATAGGCAATACAGAAATTCTGCATCAAAATCTTCTTCGCATCATGTGCAATCAAGGCAATATTCATGATGAAATCCCTTCCTTCTCATTTATTTAAATTCAAAACTACTACTTCCGCGGTTCGGTTGTATTCCAATATTTAATAAAATTCCGATCGCCATCATATTGCTGATCAGCGATGTCAGACCATTGCTGAGAAACGGTAACGGCAAACCTGTATTGGGCAGCAATGATGTTGCTACTCCAATATTGAAAAAGGTCTGAAAGAAAAACATAGCTCCAATACCGACAGCAATCATCATTCCCATATAATCCCTTGCATTTTTTGCCGCAATAAAACATTTTATAATTACAATGGACAACAGAGCCAAAATAACCATGCAGCCTATAAAACCAAATTCTTCACTAATCGGCGTCCAAATAAAATCACTTTCTCTTACATCCACACTGGTATAATTTCTGGCGCTTTCACTTCCTTCCAGCAATTTACCGTAAAGCCGGCCCGACGCAATAGACAAAACCGAATTATTCTGCTGATACATAACCTCAAGTTCCTGTCCCTCCGGATGAAGCCAACCAGTAATACGTTGCAGCTGATATCCCTTTAATAAAATCTGGTTTGGCTGCTGGATGTACCAGAACAAAAATCCAATTACCGGAACGATAACAGCCACTACAGGAGCCAGAATCCGGTGGCCGATTCCGGAACAGGCTAGCATCATTGCCAGTATCACAAGCATAACCACACTGGAAGATAAGTCTGTCTGGATTAATATAAAGGAAGTCGGCACAATCGTTATCAACGAAGCCAGGAAAAAATTTTTAAATGACTGAAGATTTTCTCTCCGTTTTGCAAAAAATGTTGCCAGTGCAAGAATCAATGCAATTTTACAAACCTCCGATGGCTGAAAGCTAATAATCTTAAAGTCCAGCCAGCGGAAGGAACTTGTCGTTTTATCATCTCCCAGAGGTGTCAGTTTGGTGGCCATCGCCATCAACGTTGTAATAATATAAATAATTGGGATGTAAAGACAGAGATCATGGTAATCAATCAGCGAGAAAACAGCAACAATAAACAATCCGTCAATGACACCAACCAGTTGTCTTTTTATCGAAATGTCCGGATTGACAATGGAAATCACATAAGAGCTGATTAAAGACAAAATCAGCACAACAACAACGAGAAACACATCATAATTTCTCCAGTTATATCGTTTTATTTGAA
>JALENH010000031.1 GCA_022767895.1 Eubacterium sp. | reverse complement strand
CCCAGTACATAACAGGAAATGATTTCTCCGGCACCGACGGTTGCCATCATAAAAGGGATGGCATCCGGTGCACCATAGGCATAGCGGAGTACCAAAGGCACAATAATGACGTTGGCAACAATAGGCGGAATCGGGACAAGCCACTGGTGTTTCCGCAGGGCATAGGAACCGAGAGCCCCGATTAAGGTGGCGAGACTGCCAAATACAACGTCCCAGATGACACAGCCGGTGAGCCAGTTGCTAAGCAGACAGCCAACAGCCAGACCCGGTATGGCGGCCGGTGTAAAAAATGGTAATATGGTTAACGCTTCGGATACGCGGACTTGAACAACGCCGCTGGCAAAGGCACTGAATACAAAAGTCAGCACCACATAGAGGGCAGCAATCATTGCTGTCTGACAGATAAAATTCACTTTCTTATTCATAATAAAAATCTCCTTAGTTTTTTTTAACGAGTGGATGGTTTCGAACACTCAGGAAAGCGACGGCTTTTCTCACGTCGCTTTGGATGCTTCATAGGCTTCTCTGGCAGCATGGGCCAGCTGGTCGCCGCAAGAAGTATTTTTGAAGCCACATCGGATACCGGAAAGTTTTTTCTCAATCTCGTCCACTGTCATGCCGTCCACGAGAGCGGGAATTGCTTTCAGGTTGCCGTCGCAGCCACCGTAAAATTTTACGTTTGTCACAACATCGCCATTGATCTCCAAATCAATCTGCTGTGAACAGGTTCCTTTTGTACGATATGAATACTGCATTTTGTTTCCCCCTTTCCATCGACATATATTGTAGCGAAAATTCGCTTGTTTGTCAAAACAAAAAGAGGTATAATGAAGTTGGGTGATGCTTTGAAAATTCCTGAGAATGTAAAACGGATTATTGAAACATTAGAGAATCATGGTCATGAGGCTTATGCCGTAGGAGGCTGTGTCCGTGACATATTGCTGGGGCGTGAACCTGACGATTGGGATATTACCACATCGGCGAAGCCAAATCAGGTAAAGGCTCTTTTTCGGCGTACTATAGATACGGGAATCCAGCATGGCACGGTGACGGTGATGATGGATGAGGAAGGATATGAGGTAACCACTTATCGGATGGATGGGGAATATGAGGACCACAGACATCCCAAAGAAGTTTTGTTTACTCCGAATCTGGTGGAAGATTTAAGGCGCCGGGATTTTACGATTAATGCCATGGCCTACAACCCAAAGACTGGTATTGTGGATGAATTTGATGGTGTGGGAGACCTTGAGAGGCACCGGATTCGCTGTGTGGGTGAGCCGGTGGAACGTTTTGATGAAGATGCTTTGCGGATGCTTCGGGGAATTCGTTTTGCGGGGCAGCTGCAGTTTGATTTGGAGGAGAAAACATACTCTGCCATTGCAGACAGAGCGCCGACCCTGGTGAATGTCAGTGCAGAGCGGATTCGCACGGAACTGACAAAACTCCTTTTGGCGGCGGGCAGCGACCGGTTGCTTTTGGCGGCAGACACAGGATTGAGCCGTTATTTTCTTCCGGAACTTGACCGGATGCTTGCAACATCCCAGAACAATCCGCACCATTGTTATGATGTGGGGCGCCATTCGCTGGAAGCCATCCGGCAGATTAATCTACTGTGGGAAGGTTCCGGCTTGGGGAAAAAAGAGCATATTATGCTGGTTTATGCGGCGCTTCTTCATGACGTGGCAAAGCCGGACTGTAAGACAACGGATGAGGAGGGGGTTGACCATTTCTATCGTCATCCGGAGCTTGGGGCAGAGAGAGCACGTGAAATTTTGAGGAGACTGAAGTTCGACAATGATACGGTGGCTGTGGTGACAACGTTAATCCGTTATCACGACAGGCGTCATGAAAATTGTCTGATTAATCATATGTATTCAGAGAAGGGGAAACGCCCCATGAGGCGCTTGATGAATCAGGCGGGTAAGGATGTTATGCCACTTTTGTTCCTTTTACAAAGGGCTGACCTTCTTGCCCAGAGTGATTATAAACAGGAAGAAAAACTGGCAAAGCTGGATGCGGCAGAGCGATGCTACAAAGAAATCTGCCAGGCCGGCGAAGCCGTTCAAATTAAGGATCTTGCAGTGGGCGGGAGAGATTTGATTGAGATGGGGTTCAAACCGGGACCAGCACTGGGAACGATGCTTCGGCAGTTGTTGGAGCATGTATTGGAGCATCCGGAAGCAAATGAGAAAGATACGTTGCTTTCGCTGGCGGCGGAGTGGAATCAGGAAAAATAGGGGGTGACCATATGTTTGCTAATAAGCGGAAAACAATCGGTATATTTTTGGAGCGGGCAGGGAGTGAATTTCAGAATTATTTGTGCCAGGGAGTGCTCACGAAAGCGGAAGAACTGGGGTATAACGTAGCTGTATTTTCCAGCTATGGCAACTATGGCCAGAATGACCGGTATTTTGTCGGAGACCAGTATTTGTGGGACCTGCCGCCTTATGAGGAGCTGAGTGGCGTTATTCTGGCATTGGACACGATGGATGAAAAGGAAAGTCGGCAGAAGGTGATGGATTGTATCCGTGAGAGATGCCACTGTCCGGTGGTCAGTATTCGTGAGCTTTTGGTTGGAGCAAATAATCTTCTGGTTGATAACTCAACCTGTATGGAGGGACTTATTGACCATTTTGTTAAGGATCATGGTATGAAGCATCTCTGCTTTATGACAGGCCCAAAAGATCATTGGGATGCCAAAGAGCGGATGGAATGCTTTTTACGAAAAATGAAAGAATATGGTTTGCCGGTGGGGGAGTATCAGTGTTTCTGGGGTGATTTTTGGAAAAATAAAGGAAAAGAGGCTTGCGACTGGTTTTTTCAGGGAGAAGAAAAACCGGAAGCCATTATATGCGCCAACGATTATATGGCGATGGCTGTGGCAAGTGAGCTAATCCGGCGGGGATACCGCATTCCGGAAGACATTTGCGTCAGCGGTTACGATGGGATGAGGGGGACGCTGTCTTTTACGCCATCCATTACGACGGCGATTGTTCCCTTTTTCGATATGGGCGTAACAGCTGTTGAGCTAATCGACAAAAAGCAGGAGAACCCGCTTGAAGTAGAAGATGTCTTTTTTGAAGCTGTGTTGCAGAAGCGGGAATCCTGTGGCTGTATGTCCAGTGGCGGACAGGAAGCAATGGCATTGCGCCAGCATTTGTATGAAGTGGATAATGTGAGTCAGAATCGTGAAATGCAGTTTCATTTTATGTCAATTCATCTGAGTGAGTGCCATACCATTGAGGAAGTGGCTCAGAAAATTACATATTATGCGTACAATATAGAGGGTTTTCGTGACTACTGTATCTGTCTGAATGAACAATTGATGGAACGAACAGATTTTGGTGGATTACTGATCAGATGGAGATGCGGATTGCTGTTCGGAACCGTGAGTCCATCGAACCGCTTTGTGTACGCTTTGACCGCAGGGAGCTGATTCCGCAGATGATGACGGGAGAGGAGCCGCAGATGTGGTTTTTTGCTCCGCTGCATTTTCAGGATTACTGTTTTGGATATGAGGCGTTGCAGTTTTATGATGTGGAGATCACGGGTCGCCTCTATCTGTATTGGAATATTATTATTGGCAATACATTGCAGGATATTTTGACAAACCAGAAAATGCAGAAGCTGGTGGGGCAGTTGGAAGAAATGTATGACAGGGATGCCCTGACCGGCATGTATAACCGAAGAGGCTTTGAAAACTATGGAAATCCGATGTTCGCTCGGGCGAAGACCGATGGGGAGTCCATCTTTCTTGCCATTATTGATATGGATGGCATGAAGCAGATTAATGACAACTATGGTCATATCGAAGGAGATTATGCCCTTTGTAAGTTGCATGAGGCAATTGCCCATGCTTGTCCGGAGAATGCTATTCAAGCGCGCACCGGTGGGGATGAGTTTGAAATTATTGCTCATGGGATTACGGAGGAAGAAGGCGTTTCCTACTTGGAGAAGGTGGAGAAATACCTGAATGATTTTAATGCCAGTGGTGTGAAAGAGTATAGTATACACGCCAGCTATGGTTATGCCTGCCGCGTACCGTCAAAAGAGGATTCCATGGAACGGTTTATCAAGGAAAGTGATGAGATTATGTACCGCAATAAGATGATTAATAAGATTAATCGGGGGGAGCCGTTGCGGTAGAGTGGTAAATTACGAGTTGGGGATTTTATAAAAACACGGGGACAGGGAGTCTTTACAAGCACACTTGCGTTCACTAATTCGCGCAGCGGCAAGGATGTGTAAAATACACACATCTCTTGCCGGCGTGAATTAAGGCTTGTAAAGACTCCCTGTCCCCGTGTTTCTATAGTTTCCACCATCCACGTAATTTACCAATAGGGGAATCCTTTTTGGCAGAAAATGAACCAAATGGAAGTTTTATGCATCTTATGTATGTAAGTAAACGGTATCGCGCTTATGATGTGAGGAGAACACGGATTATGAAAAAGGATAAATTTATCGAACAAATTGAAAAATATAAAAAGCAGATGTATGTAGTTGCTTACTCCATTTTGAAAAATCCAACGGACGCAGAGGATGTTGTACAAGAGGCACTGCTGACATCTTACGAGAGATTACATACCTTGCAGGATGAAGAGAAATTTAAGCCATGGCTGATGAGGATTTTGGTGAATCAGGCGAAGATGTATATACGAAAAAACAGTAGAATTGTATACATAGGGAATGAGGAAGAAATAGATCAGGTAACTCCAAAAAATAATTACGAGGAGATTTGGGATGTTGTCTTATCTCTAAATTCCAAACTGAGCTTAGTTGTTATTTTATATTATTCACAGGGATACTCAGTGAAGGAGATTTCCAAAATAGCGGGTATTCCTGCAGGAACTGTTAAATCAAGATTATCAAAAGCACGGGAATTGCTAAGAAAGGAATTGGTTGAAAATAATGGATGAATTGTTTGAGAGGAAGTTGACTGAAAAATTGTCAGAGGAGGAAGTTCATATTCCGGAAAGTTATGAGAAAAAGATAAGGGAAACCATAGAGAAAATCCAGAATTCGGAAGAAGTAAAAATGGACAAGAGAACACATTGGATTGGCAATCATAAAGTGGCAGGAGTCCTTCTTGTTCTGGGTGTACTGTCTGTCATTTCAGGCTCTTCCTATGCCACGGTAAACCGGTTTCGGGAGAGGATGAATGAACTCCCGAAGCAAAAGGTGGAGAAGTATAATTTGGATGTTCAGAATAGTAAAGTGGATGCGGATGGTTTTTCCAGGGAGTTGACAAAGGAGGAAGAGGAGCAATTTTTGTATTTGAGAAAACAATATGAGACAAAGGGCGTCTTTCCCCAAAAAGAGATCACAGAGGTGGAGAACCAGAAGTTGGTGATCCGGGATACGGTATGTTTTGTTCCAAAGGAAAGCAAATTTTATCTACCGCAACGAACCCTATCGGATGAAGAGATCTTAGAAATCATTGATCTTCAGGAAAAGAGGGACTACAGCCTGCAAAAACAAAATAAAAGAGAACACATAGAGGTATCCGATGATAGCATCAGTAAAAAGGCTGTTACCGCTGTGGAAAATGTATACGGAGTTAAGAGTGATGAAATCAAAATCGTGTCATCGGAAAGAGATGGAGCAGATTCAATCATGAACCTCAAGAATAAGGAGACTCAGTTTCTTGTTTCTTGCTCAGGAAAAGGAGTAGTAGAGGGAATCACAATGGGAAAAGAAAACCTACCCGCACATTCTCTGAATGTGAAACTCAAAAAGAAAGTGAAGAAATCAATGATGAAATCATTGGAAGCGAAAGTAAAGGCGTTTACTGGTGCGAACATAGAAAAGACGCAGGCATATGGATTGATGAATGACAGGAAAGAGCTTGCCTATGGGACCATAAGTTGTTACTGCGAAATGTCCGATGGAAGAGCATGTGTTGCTGTTTATAGTATGGCCTATCAGAATGTGTACGAAATATACATCCTGGAAAATGCCAGTCAGATGCAAAAGGAGATTAAAAGAAAGCAAAAGCAAGCAAAGGAAGCTGGACAGGTCTATCGTCTTTTGTAAAAAAAGAATTCCAATCGACTCAAGGAGAGGTGATTGGAATTCCTTTTTTGGGGGGGAGAGGGGGATGTATATTCATCGAAAAGGAGCAATACTTCGTTCCAGCACTCCCTTGAGGCCGGCAATCAGTGTGCCATAGTTCACAATCGGCACGTTCTGGTCTTTGGCTTCGGCAATGCGGAACGCCATTTCTTTCTTGCTCAGGGTACAGCCGCCGCAGTGGACAACCATTTTATATTTGCTTAGGTCTTCCGGAAAACCGCCACCGCTGCTTGTTTCGAATTGCAGCTTCTTGCCGGTATATTCCTGAATCCAGCGTGGCAGCTTTACCGTGCCGATATCATCGCACTGGCGGTGGTGGGTGCAGCCCTCTGCCATCAGAATGGTGTCGCCATCCTCTAGCTCTTCCAAAGTGCGGACGCCTTGCAGTTGTGTCTCCAAATCTCCCT
Source organism: Eubacterium sp. (assembly GCA_022767895.1). GTDB lineage: Bacteria > Bacillota > Clostridia > Lachnospirales > Lachnospiraceae > Eubacterium_F. The sequence continues at coordinate 3,702 of JALENH010000031.1, read as the reverse complement.
TGTAGCGTGAAAATAAAATGGAGAAAGAGGTCAGTGGAATATCTTCCGGCGTATCTTTTGATACGCTGGCGAAAGCTTGGGAATCGGTGATGACAAGACGCGGTTTTTCTCCTAACCGGGCCAGCGTGTCGGAAAGTTCGGTGTCCCGGCAGACGACAGCGGTGGCACCGGATTCGAGAACGTCCCGGATAACCTGCTGTTGTGGCAGAATTAAGCGGCCTTTCGGAGCAGCGGAATCAATGGGAACCACCAGAACTACAAAATCGCCGGGGGAGAGAAGATCTCCCACGATTTTGCCGGTCTGGTCCTCCACGGGAAGCTGCTTTGTCATCATTTCTTTCAGCTCGTGAATGTGATATCCGGTTTTGCTGCTGACACAGATATCACCATATTTCTTAATCTGGTCTTCCTCGGAAGTCCACTCATCCTGCTTATTTAGCACGATAATGGCAGGAATATTTTTCCTTTTTGTCAGTTCCAGTATGGTTTTTTCAAAGGAAAAATCAGCGGATGCCTCCCTACCGTCAGCGACAATCAAAGCGAGATCCGTTTTGTTCAGTACACTGCGTGCTTTGCGAATCCGCTCTTCACCGAGAGTACCCTCGTCGTCCAGCCCCGGTGTATCCACCAGCATAACCGGTCCCAGGGGGAGAATTTCCATGGCCTTGTAGACAGGGTCTGTCGTGGTTCCCTTGACATCAGATACAATTGCCAGATCCTGTCCGGTAATGGCATTGATTAAACTTGATTTTCCTGCGTTTCTACGTCCAAACAGGGCGATGTGAATGCGCTCTCCCTTTGGTGTCTCGTTCATGTGTATTCACCGCCTTATATATTTATTTTATAATAGTAATCTGTCCAATGACCGGTAATTTCTTAGGCTCTCCGGAACAGGCATTGACAATTCCCAATATCATGAGTACCAAAAGAAGAATGCCAAAAGGTGCACTAATTAATCCTGCGACAAGGGAACCCAAAAATGGGATAATTCCCAAAACGGTGGAAAGAATGCTCATGCAGGCACCGATAATCACATCGGTAATGAAAAGAACCAGTCCCTGATTGGCATGAAATCTTGCATACTGTGAATCCTTTGCAGCTAGTATAGGAACAAGAACCAAAATTCCGATGTAAGAAAGGATACCAAAAACCTTGTTCTGCTCTACATCCTCTGTGTTAAATATGACATTTTCTTCCATACGAATGACCTCCATTTTCTAAATGCATCTTTTTTACATATGTTATAATAGTTTTCTGCTTTTTGCAAGAGAAACTCTTGTGATATTAACATATTTGTGCTATGATGAATATAGAAGGAAAAAGGAGGAGACCATGGAACAATTTTTAACCGATGATGATCTCCTTGGATTGTTGGAAGAACTGGATCAGGACGAAGCAGAGATTCAGGAACTCGAATTTGAAATGGAGATGGAGGCTTCCAACCGCCGATACGAGGAGATTATCCAAAAGCACCGTTTAAGTTAAAAAGGACACCGCATGTGGGTGTCCTTTTTAACTTAGTATGAATAAAATTTGAGTTTGAGAAACCTATTTAGAACCTTGGTCGATCCAGAATGCCCATGCCGATATGGCAGCGACCACAACGACACAGATTATGGTTTTTATAACAAATACCATACTCCGATTCCTCCTTTCCTGTCTTCTGACTAATCAGAAGAGGAAAGAATGGTAGGTTTCTCCATTTTGGTCATGTATGTATCGAATAATATAATTTCCGGTATGTTCTGTCTGGCGCTGCCTACCTCTTGGATGCCGGGATAAGAGCAGCAATCCGGCAATCAGGCACAGAATACAGGAAATCCACAGGTGTGGTACCGGAAGCCTTAGCGGAACCCGATGTGTTGACGCGAGACGCATAAGGAAAAGAGAATTTTGCCCTTTTACCATGTATTCGTGAATCCGGTCCGGGTACCAGTCGGAACGCCGGGCTGTATTTTCCTGCAACGCAGAAAGACTGCCCTTCGTCAGGTAGTTTTCAGATGGATTCAGGGATTGGCGGGGAAGGCATGACAGAAAAACAGCAAGACAGAGAAAAACCCATAGTAGGCTTGACTTCTTTTGCATATTTAGCATTTCATGCACCCCCTTTTCTGTGCCAGTTGAAATCAGGCCCCTTTCCTGGGGAAAGAGACCTGATGAAAATTCTAGTCTGTGAAAAATTATAACTGTGGTCCTGCGGAAACTAATGCCTTACCAGCGTCATTGCTCTCATATTTCTTGAAGTTCTTAATGAATCTTTCGGCAAGATCTTTTGCTTTTTCTTCCCATTCAGAAGCATTTGCATAAGTGTCGCGAGGATCCAGAATGTTGGTGTCTACACCTGTCAGCTCCGTTGGTACTTCAAAGTTGAAGTAAGGAATCTTCTTGGTTGGTGCAGAAGCAATGTCACCGTTCAGGATGGCATCAATGATACCACGTGTATCCTTGATGGAGATACGTTTTCCGGTTCCGTTCCATCCGGTATTTACAAGATATGCCTTTGCTCCGCTCTCCTGCATCTTCTTAACAAGCTCCTCTGCATACTTCGTCGGATGCAGTTCAAGGAATGCCTGTCCGAAACATGCGGAGAAGGTAGGTGTCGGCTCTGTAATACCACGCTCAGTACCGGCAAGCTTAGCAGTAAATCCGGAAAGGAAATAGTACTGTGTCTGTTCCGGTGTCAAGATGGATACCGGAGGAAGTACACCAAATGCATCTGCTGAAAGGAAGATTACATTCTTAGCAGCCGGTGCGGATGAAACCGGACGAACGATGTTCTGAATGAAATCAATCGGATAAGAAACACGAGTATTCTCGGTTACGCTCTTATCAGCGAAATCAATTTTTCCATCGGCATCTACGGTAACGTTCTCAAGAAGAGCATCTCTCTTAATGGCATTGTAAATGTCCGGTTCAGACTCTTTGTCCAGATCGATTACCTTGGCATAGCAGCCGCCCTCGAAGTTAAATACGCCGTTGTCATCCCAACCATGCTCGTCATCACCGATGAGGAGACGTTTCGGGTCGGTAGAAAGTGTCGTTTTACCGGTTCCCGAAAGACCGAAGAAGATGGCTGTATTTTTACCGTCCATATCTGTGTTAGCGGAACAGTGCATGGAAGCGATACCCTTCAGTGGGAGGAAGTAGTTCATCATGGAGAACATACCTTTTTTCATCTCTCCGCCGTACCATGTGTTCACAATAAGCTGCTCACGGGTTGTGATGTTGAAGATAACAGCTGTCTCGGAATTCAGTCCAAGTTCTTTATAATTGTCAACCTTTGCCTTGGATGCATTGTAAACAACGAAGTCTGGCTCGAAGTTTTCCAATTCTTCTGCAGAAGGCTTAATGAACATGTTTTCTACGAAATGTGCCTGCCATGCTACTTCCATAATGAAACGGATTGCCATGCGGGTGTCTTTGTTGGCACCGCAGAATGCATCAACAACGTAAAGTTTCTTATTAGAAAGCTCTTTGATGGCAATGTCTTTGACTGCTGCAACGGTTTCCGGTGAAGCAGGATGGTTATCGTTCTTGTACTCGTCCGTTGTCCACCAAACAGTATCCTTTGTATTCTCATCCAATACAATAAACTTATCTTTAGGAGAACGGCCGGTGTAAATACCAGTCATAACATTGACAGCACCAAGTTCTGTCTCCTGTCCTACTTCATAGCCCTCCAGTCCTGCTTTTGTCTCTTCT
>JALENH010000027.1 GCA_022767895.1 Eubacterium sp. | reverse complement strand
TCCTCGCCTTTACTTTCCATAATGTCCAAATACTGCCGCTGGGCAATGTAGTGAATCATGGGCAGGATGTCACTGCGTTTAACATCAAGACACCTACGCCTTTGTTCATGATTATATGACTCAATCCAGTTCTTCACCGCTCCCACATTATCAAACTCTTGCGGATTTCTGGTACATTGTCCCACGATTTCCTTAACCCAGTCCGGACAGTCAGATTTATCATCCATCCCCTGCAATTTACGGTATACCTGGTTCATGGTCTGTGACCGCTCCCGTTGCAAAGAAACATTAAATAAATCTGACAGATGTTTTGCTGACATTCCCTTGATGTGAGAAAAAAAGGTTCGTCCTGTATGGGAAAATACTTCCGCCAGCAGTTTGGAATTTGCCTCCAGTGGCGAATACGCAATGGAAGAAAGTTCAAGAATGTTATCCTTCATATTTTGTGAAACTTCCTTATAATGCCCCTTTCGATGTGCTTTGACGAACCTTCGTATTCTTTCCCTTGTCTCGAGGTTTTTATATTGTCTTTCTTCCAGCCACTTCTTATAATTCGTCTCTGCCAGCAGGCTATCCAGTTTGTCCTTCGCATCCTTGCGAATATAGAACATAACTTTGCTTCTGCATTCCTGCAGAGTCTTCATCACCGACTCTCGATAACCCACAAAGAAATTTTGACAAGATAGCATCCATGAGAGGAATTTGTCCACTGGCAATTGTCTGGTCTTCTGAAAAATCTCCTCAAACTCTTGGTCCGACATTTTTTCTTCTGACAATGATTCAAAATCCCAGTTGCTCTCAAATTGCTCTGCCAGATTAAGACATTTCTGATATCCCATCTTATGATTCAAGCCATACATAAAGAATACTTCCCGGTAATCTCTGAACTGAAAAGATACCTCTTCCAAAGCAACCGAAAGATATTCTTCTGCCTTTTGGGGCCCTGTACCAAGCTGCAGACAGATTTCATATACCTGTTCCCGGCTTGGACTGCTAAATCTGCCGATACCAAACCATCTTCGCATCGTTGGCAGAGAAGCAAACGGATAATGCCCTGTTCTTTTCCGAAATTCTAAAAAGGCAGGTCTGCGCACACGATCCAAATCGCGCTTAGTATGAAAAGAGTACCCCATTTCTCTAACAATAAAAACATCGAATCGCAGAAAGGTATGATTGTAATTCAGGCTCCACCAATTTCTGATAAAGCGGACTTCTTCTCTCTTGTTTCGTTTTCTTTCCATATTCTTCCTCTTCTCAGATTAGTAATATGGAATATTTTACAAAACAGAGTTCCGGAAAATTTTTCCGTTTTTTTCTATTTTACATGAAATCCAAAAGTTCCGGATAGGAATACATTTCTTCTTTTTGGAAACACTGCAGTAACGCCATGTCCAACTGATAGTTTTCACTGATTACCGCCATGTTGCAGGCATTCATGGTAGCATCTGCCAAATTACGAAAATAGGTTCTCGCCTCTTCCTGACAGTACGCCCCCTTATGTTCTTCTTCGTATTGCTTCTGGGCAATATAAAGCACCAAAGGAAGCAAATCACTTCGCTGAATCAACAGACAGCGGCGTTTCTCTTTTTTTTGAAAATCCTCCAGCGTCTTCCTTGCCTGACCGGCTGTGGTGAAATCCCCTTTGCCCCGCGTATACTCCTGTCCCAACTGACAAATCCAGTCCGGGCACAGGGTACTATCTGATATGGATTCCAATGCCCGCAATGCCTGGGAGGTCCTTATTGCCTGTTCCTTTTTCTCTGGAATATGAAATAAATCCGACAAATATTTTCCGGTAACCCGGCGAAATTGTGCCGCTGGTCCCTCCTGATTCGAATTATCCCGGGAATCACCATATACTTCTGACAGCATGCATGAATTGGTGTCTCTGGTGGAGAAAGCAAACTGTGCCAATTCCTGAATATTTTTTCCCATATGCTCCGAAACATGATATTTCTTTCTGTGAATCCGACCGTTCCCCACAAAGCGCCGAATCGCTTCCTGTTCATCTACCCCCTGAGAATGGGTCTTTCTCCATGTCTTATATTCTGTTTCTTGCAAAAGAAGACCTAGTCTTGCCTTTGCCTCTTTGCGAACATTTTCTAAAATACTGCGACGGAACTGCTCCAGATAGTTTAATGTGGTTTTACTATATCCCTTGAACCATTCTGCACGATCGAACATCCACAGGAGAAACTCTTCCTTTTCCAGTGTTTTGTTCATTTCAAAAGAGGCAATTAGTTCTTTCGTTGACCTGGTATGGGAGAGACTCACATTTTCCTGAAGTCCCCTTTCAAACAATGCCGCCATCTGCAGACAGGTTTCATAGGATAAATGACGTCCCAGTCCGTACAGAAAAAGAATTTCCTGATAATCATTGACCTGAAAAGACGGTTCCGCAATTCCACATATCAGATATTCGGATGCTTCTTCGGGCTCAAGTTCCAAGGCAAAACACATCTCCATAACATGCTCTCTATGGGGTCTGTGGTATTCTCCGATACCGAACCAGCGCCGCATCGTGGGCATCGTAGCAATTTCTCTGCGCTTTGTGCGTCTGCGGAATTCATGAAATGCCTGATAGCGGGTATCTTTATCTATTCCGGCACCATCAAATCCCATTTTCTCTATGATAAAAGTGTCAAACTGCATAAATTTACCTTGCATAATCTCTTTCAGACTCTGTCTAAATTCCTGATTTTTCATCCTATCGTCCTCCGGTCACATGTTCTGCTCATTATGAAATAACACCTGCGTAATCCGAATCCTCGTTTTCTTTTGGTGTCTTGCTCGTAGGAACCGGGGTAGGTGCCACATAACGGCTTACTGTCAAGGTGATGCGGGTTTTTTCCACAACTTTACTTCCTGCTTTCTTGCTCTGACGAAGAATAAGTCCATCTCTCTGACTACTGTCCTCCCAGACAATCTTGAATTTCAAATTCTTCTGCGTCAGTTTATTCTGTGCATTTTCATAATGAAGCCCCGTCAAATCCGGCACCTTTACCTTCTTCTTCCCACGGCTTATTGTTAGCGTAATCGTTTTTTGCTCCCCTTGCTTCCACCGGGTTCCCGGCTCTATATTCTGTTTGATTACCCTGCCCTTTTTCACCATATTACTATACTTCTTGTCCCATTTCGTAGTGAGGTTTTCGTCTGCCAGCTGCTTCAGTTTCTCTTGTGCCTGTTTCTGCGTCAAATGAGTACAATCTATCATTTCATATATCACAGGCTCCGGAGTTGGTGTCACCATCACAGTGGCCTTTGGTGTATGTTTACCGGATACCGACGCGGATTCCTGCTGTGCGTTCCCACCCCATGTCAAAAAGCAGACAGAAACAACGAGTGCAAGCATGCCGATACCGACGGGTAATACTTTTTTCCAATTGCGCTGCAGCCAGTTTGTCTGCTGTAGCTCTTCCTGTTCTTTCTTCTGTACAGTGTTCTTGCCGGAATCTTCAGAATAAAGAACCTCCATCAATCTTTCTACATTCTCATA
>JALENH010000318.1 GCA_022767895.1 Eubacterium sp. | reverse complement strand
GATAGCGCAATCGGGAAAATAAACAAGTAACAAAGTCCAGTTAATTAAAAACCGTTATACTAGCACCACGAAGGGAGTAAACAACGTGAACAAAAAAGTATTACAAACACTGGAATATTACAAAATTATAGATATGCTTGTGGAGGAAGCAGATTCCCCTCTGGGAAAGGAAACAGCGAGACACCTGCTGCCCTCCTCAAGGAAAGACGAAATCATCGGATGGCAGACGGAGACATCCCACGCCCTCATGCGACTGTTAAAACAGGGAAAACTCTCTTTCCGCGGACTCCGGGACATCCGGCCGAGCCTCGTTCCGCTGGAGAAAGGCGGAACACTGGGGATGGGCGAATTGCTTGACCTCGCCCGCTGCTTAGAAATCGCAGCCGGAGCCATGGCCTACAACGACAAATTTGAGGATCTGCAGGATGCCCTGTCAGGGCGCTTTGCTTCGCTTTCGGATTTGCCGGATTTGCGCCGGGAGATTAACCGCTGCATCCTCAGTCCTGAGGAGATGGCGGATGACGCCAGTCCGGAATTAAAACGAATCCGCCGCACCATCAAGGGTGCCAACGACCGGATTCGGGAGCAGCTCACAGCCACCATCAACAGCTCCGGCGACATGCTCCGGGACAACCTTGTCACCATGCGAAACGGCCGTTACTGTCTGCCGGTGAAGCAGGAATACAAGTCCACCTTCCCCGGCATGATTCACGACCAGAGTTCCACCGGCTCAACCTTTTTCATCGAGCCCATGGCTATTGTCAAGCTGAACAACGAGTTGGCCGAACTGGCCATGAAGGAGCAGGACGAAATCGAAAAAATCCTCGCCTCCCTCAGCGCCCTGGCGGCGCCCTACACCGAGGACTTAAAGCGGAATGTACTCCTTCTGGCAGAGTTGGATTTCATCTTTGCGAAAGCAGGATTATCGAAAAAAATGCAGGGAAGCGAGCCGCTGTTTGACCAGAATTATATTCATATCAAGAAGGGGCGCCACCCGCTGATTCCGAAGGACAAGGTGGTTCCCATTGACGTTACGCTGGGAAAGACATACGACCTGCTG
>JALENH010000302.1 GCA_022767895.1 Eubacterium sp. | reverse complement strand
AACATATCCTTGATAAGAGTATCCGTCCTCTCCGTATTTGCGGATAATGTCTTGATAATCCGATAAGGATGCTGTTGCGGCGGGATTATTCTTTAATTCAACATTTACAAATTCAGTAGTCATGATTTCTCCTCCATTTCTAAATAATCGTTTATACCATCGCACTTCACGATGGCAAGTCCTTGTGCTTTGTCTCCTAAAAGTAACATGCGATCACCCGGAAGAATTTCCATCAGTTTGAGAGCTTTATCCGGCAGCGGAACCGCACCACTTTCATTGACTTTAACGATTCCAAACAGATACTGTCCTTTATCATTAGGCTCATCAGGCATAAGTTGAATGGGCTCTTTTACAAAAGCATCAAGCGAAACATGAAATAGTGCTGACAGTTTGATACAGTTTTCAATATCAGGATAAGTTTCGTTCGCTTCCCATTTTGCAACAGTCTGCCTTGAAACACCGATGATTTCTGCTAAACGTTCAAGCGTATAGTTGTTTTTGTTTCGTAACATACGAAGATTTGAACTAATCATAATGGCCATAGAATGTCCTCCTTCTGTGACCATTTTAGCCGAAAAAGAGAGATAAATCAACCAACCGAAGTTAACAGAAAATGTAATAAACAGTTACCTTGGGGCAATTTTGTCACCGATACCCCTATGTCGGTCAGAACGCCGGCTACCTTCCGGTTGGAATTGGAGTAACGTTGGGAGAGATAACGCTGAGAAGCGGCAAGCTCTCCATCGGGTCCACCGAATAGCTGAGAGTTATAATTGCGTCAAAGCACCGAAAAATGGTTGTTTTTAAAGATTATACAAGATGTTAAATTTCTTCGAGTGTAATACACTTTTCATATCGCATTTGCTTTATTTAGTTTTTTGGAATATAATGTAAAAAAACAAGTGAAAAGAGGGATTGTTATAAAACACTTAGAAACACCAAAGCAGCTGGTTGATGAGATGATAGAAAAGGGGATAAAATTTGAATTATGCTCTGAAAGTGCTGCTATAAATTTTTTGACTAATAATTCATATTATAAAAAAGTGTCAAGTTATCAGAATAATTTTCACACTATGATAAACGAAAATGGTAAGAAAGTATTTTCTGATTTGGACTTTGCGTATTTAATAGAATTATCAAGGCTGGATATGGAATTTAGATTTTTGGTAATGAGAATGTGCTTGAATTTCGAACATACGTTAAAAATAGTTGTATTGAATAAGTGTCTTGATGAGGGGGAGGATGGATATGAAATAATAGATGAGTATATTTCAGAGTTTCCTGATGAAATTGAAAATATTATGTTACATAAAAATAATGCTTATTGTCATGATTTGATAGAGGCAAATGAGAATAGAATGCCGATATGGGTTTTCTTGGAAGTGATTTCTTTTGGCGGTTTACGAAAGTTTTGTAGCTTTCTAAAGAGAAAAGATTATTTTCAAGAATGGGAAATAGATGTTTTTTCAACAATTGCATCATTGAGAAATGCAGCTGCACATAGCCATTGCCTGTTTAGTCAATTATACAGGAGTGATCGTGAAAAGCCAATATATAAAGTCAGAAATTATGTGGGCTCAATAGATGGAATCGGGAAAATGGAAAAGAAGAATAATTTGAAATCGATTTGTATAAAAGATTTTGTAACATTATTATATGCCTTTGAATATTATGTAAAGAGCGAGGGAATAATAAGTCATACAAAAAAGGAGTTAGATTTTCTATTCAATAAGAGAATGTTGGATAATAAAGAGTATTTTCAAAATTGTATAACGGTAAAAAATGCATATAGTTTTGTAAAAAAAGTAGTTGACAACTGGATAAAAGAATAATATAATGTTTCGTATGGAGTATATAAACCGTAAGGTTTTGTAATGGCTGGGCCAACGTAGTTGACCCGGCCTTAGTTTTGTTCATCAAACAAATAATAAAAAAAGAATTCATCCTTTTCCTTATCATATTCCATCCGTTCCAAAACAGAGGCGAGAGCCGTATGCTTTTCCAATGTACTGATTGTTTCATCCTGCAGTTTGAGGATGATTTCTGCTATGTTAACATGTATTTCTTCTGTTTCAATGACATCGGCAGGCTGAGAGAGGGAGCGGATCTTATCCTGAACCAACGCAATCTCATTTTGAATCAGCTTACGATTCTCCCGGTACTCTTCTTTGGTGTCAATGCCATCCAGGTATGCCTCTTTGGCACGGGTCTCACGTATGGCCAGCTTTTTTAGTTGTTGCTCATAGCGGGAAGCATCCGAGGCAGCAGTGTCGGGAGTATGCTCTACGGTGTAAGTGATATCGCTTTGGCCACGTTCAACGAACTCCTGAAGAGAATTAAGGAGAGCATCTTCGCACCTTCTGGCAATGATGTGGCCGCCGCCGTTATGTAATCCTTTGGAATACTTCCAACAGCAAAAGTATGGGTACGCCCTGTTCGAATTGCGCTGTGTGCCTTTGGCGTAACTCATGGATGCTCCGCAGGTACGACAGCGAAACAATCCGCCGGACAAATAATGTGACAACAGGCTTTTGCTTCTCTTTCGCCCAGAGGAGCCGGGTGTGTGCTTCTCCATCTTCTTGGATATGATTTCCCATTCTTTCATGCTGCAGAGGGGAGCGTGCTGACCGTCCGCTACGATAATCTCCTCAGGACTATTCTCATAATATTCGCAATGTTTTACACGGTTCCAGCGGACCTTTCCAATGTAAAATGGATTCTTCAGGATATAAATAATGTTGCGGGTCTCAAATCGGTTCCCGCGGCGGGTGTGGTAACCGGCATCATTAATGAGCCGAGCTATCGTGGTGGGATTATAACCGTTCAGGCAATATTCTTTGATGGCCCGGTATATCTCTGCTTCCGGTTCGTAGATGACGGGAACCGGATTTCCTTTCTCACGCCGATAACCGAGAGGCGGTGCACTTTGGTAGCCTCCCTGTTTTGCCTTCTCTTTCATGCCGCGCATTACTTCGCCGGAGAGTCGGATGGAGTAGTATTCGTCCATCCATTCAATGATTCGCTCAATCAGAGACGAAAACGGCCCATCCGGGAGAGGTTCACTGATAGACACTACCTGAACATTGTTCTTGCGCAGGAGAGACTTGTATACGATACTTTCCTCCTGGTTACGTGCGAACCGGCTGAACTTCCAGGCAAGGATGTAGTCCGGATGATCACTTTCTTTGGCGAGAGCAATCATGCGTTGGAAGTCGGAGCGGTTCTCCGCTCTTTTCCCGGAAATACCGTTGTCCTGAAACCATTCCGTAATCAGAATGTTGTGCTGCTTTGCCCATTTTTGGAGTTCGTGTTTTTGTGCCTCCGGGGAAATTTCTTCCTGCATGTGGGTAGAAACTCGTATGTACCCGAAGGCCGTTTTCATGGATTCTGTTTGATTCATCGAATCACCCTTTCTTAAAAAAAGGTATAAAAATACCCTGGTATTTGCAATTTACTACCAGAGCTGATATAATATGAGTGTTTTTGGGGTATATCAGCAATGGTATATCTGTTTCCCTCCTGTTGGCGCAGGAGGGATTTTTTATAAAATTAAAAAGCCCCACTAATGTGAGGCTTTCAATGAATACTGCTCGTAAAGAGCATTGTCTTTTATAGTGCCGGTAAACGGCTTTGTTGTACTCATTGTAACCTCATTATATTCGAATGTCAAGGTTTTTATACGTTTTTTGTATAAAAAACGATGAAAAACAATGAAAAAAGTTGTTTATTTTGTATACAATCGAATAATCTCATTGTCGATTATATCTAATTTTTCATTGGATAATTTGATGCCAGCTAGTGGATCACTACTTGTTTTGGGGTCGTATATGCGTATTTTACTTATTGTTGTTATTTGATTAACTAACGCAATACTTCCATATTTCATTCGGTCAAATTCCTTTTTTGTTCTATATAGACAATCTGAGGCAGTCAATGCAGAGCGTAGTTCGTTTTCGGTTTCAGTAGAAATTTGTTCATTAGGTGGATATGATTTAAGTCTTTCTTTTAAATCAGACACTATTTTGTTCATTTCTTTTACTTGACCAGATAATTTTGCACTAGTAGCAGTAAAAAGCTCGTTACCTAAGAAAATGGAGCCGCGCTTTAGATTATTTATGTCAACAGTTGGTTTTAATGATGTTAATGGAACAACAGTAACAACGGGATTCTTTATAGCATTATTTTTTTCGACAATAACACAATAATGAAGTCCACCTTCTTCACTGCCAATATTAAAACCAAGGTGAGCTTTTACAATCTCGCCGCGTTTGTATTTTTTTAATTTGCCATCCGAACATTTGGTTTTAAAAGTACTTTCGTAATTAAGAAACTTTATGTAATCTTCTAACCAATAGCAAAATTTATCTGCTTTTCCCTTGCTTTTTTTATCACCCCCTATTTTTTGGTCAATGAAGCTGCAAACAGTTTCTATTGCAGCTGACTTATGCTGATTAAGCTCATCAATAGATTTACTTTTGTGCATATCAGTACCTCCTTTGGTATATTTCTTATTTGTACAGATGCAAACCGTACGACAGAATCGTACGATTGACATTCCCATTCATAAAACTTCACCCTAAGTTTAAATCTATGGTGGTACAGTTTGTACCACAGATAGAACATCCTTTCGCGATTTGCGCCGGCGCATCACTGGTGAGCAAAAACCTCAATCAGGTCAGCAGAGCATGCTTTATCAAAATCCCCATCCTGGATATGATGCAAAGCGTGTATGTACGCTTCCAATCTGGCCTCATAAGAAAGGTTAGCATTGAGAACCACAGTATAGGACATATCCGGATTAGCGGTAACAAATTCTTTAATGGTATTTGGCAATTGCAGGAAAAGAACCTGCACATCTTCTCGATCTCTCGTATAATCACCCCATTATTACTTTCTAAACTTATCAAGCATTTTAGCGACAAATTCAATATCATCTTTACTAATTTTTTTAGAAGCATCAAAGAGAACCTTGTACTCCGGATTTTTATGGAGGAAATCAGCAGCTTCTCTGGCGTCTTCGTCTAGGTA
>JALENH010000300.1 GCA_022767895.1 Eubacterium sp. | reverse complement strand
TTTTTTTGAATTTCTTGAACGATACGATGAACTACTTCATCAATCCCATCTTTCTCGCCACCAGATACATTCTTCTCCCCATGGGGAAATCAAACAATTCTTCTTTCGTAAGCCCTTTCAACAGAAGGAACGCAGCAAAATATACTAGAACGGCTACGCACACAGCAAACAGCGTCCGAATGAGATTGGAAGAAATAACAAATCCCAAACCGCCATATACTGCTAATGCTGCCAGCGCCATCCAGAAAGATGCCGACAGAGGAGCCAGGAACGTTTTCACCACTTCCTGCCGATAGGATGGCACATACCGTTTGATAGCCCGCAAATTCAGAATAAATACAACAAGTGGGAATGTAATATTACCAATGAGGAGGGCATACACTCCTACATTGGTGTAGCTAAGGAAAAACGCCACGATTCCCACATGAATCACAAGGGAAATTGCCGAGTGAATCACCGGCATGCGCATTTTATCAATACTCTGCAAAGCCCCTCCCGTCACATTGGACAAGGCATAAAATACAATTGCACTGGCTCCCACCGTCATCATGTGTCCACCAAGCACAAAGTTGGAGGAGGCAAACAACATCCTTACCACCGGCTGCCCCAGTACAGTCAGTCCCATGGCACAAGGAATGGCAATAATCATATTAAATTTGACAGCCGAAGAAATATTGTATTTCCACTGAGACACATCCTTTTCCGTATAGGCCGCCACCGCACTGGGAATCATGGAGGAAGCAATGGCTGTGGATATGGCAATAGGTACACTGCACAACAGACGGTATTTGGAACTATATACCCCCACAAAGCTTTTGATTGCCACCGGGTCCATGCCACGATTTGCCGACAACCATCCAAACAATTTATAATCTATAAGTCCACTGATATTGTATACCGTCTGGGAAAGCACAATGGGCAGTATTGTCAACAATAGTATTTTGAAAAGTGTCCCATAAGTCTCTTCTCTTCCCGTCCGGTCTCTTCGCTCAAGTTTTGTCTGAACCGGACGGTAAATCCAATACACAAACAGCACAAGAAGCAGGGCCGAGGCGGCGCCAAGACAGGTACCAAGAGTACCTCCCGCTGCACCCCAGGCTGCCTGCTGGAGACTTTCAATATTCCATTTCATAAAAAGATAACTGGCCGCCACACTTACGATGGCATTGATAATCTGCTCAATTATCTGGGATACTGCTGTGGGCACCATAGTCTTTTTTCCCTGAAAAAAGCCACGGAACACACCAAGCAATGCCACAATAAAGATGGTCGGTGCCAGCACACGCAGTGGAATCTGGACACCGCTGTATTCCGGATAAATCGTTCTCTCAATGACTCCCGCCCCAAAAAACAGAAGAAGGGCAAAAGCACCACCGGAGAGCACAGCAAAACGCAATGCCACCTTCAGGGTCCGTCCTGTATTTCGATGTTCTCTATTGGCCTGCTGGGCGGATATAATTTTAGACAACGCCAACGGCAGACTATAGGATGAGATAATCAAAATCAAATCATAGATTTCGAAAGCAACTGCATAAATACCATTCCCTTCCTCTCCCAGTATATTGGACATGGGAATCCGGTAAACCATGCCGATTATTCGGACAAGGAGAGATGCCATGGCAAGAATGCCACCCTGTTTAAGAAAATCTGCACTTTTCTTTTCGTTACTTGTACTCAATGACTGCTACGTCCTTTCACTTAATCAATTTTCTGCGGTCCTTTGGATAAACGGCTATGTAAGTCTTACCCGGGTTGACAGTCAGAACATTCCCTGACTCATCATAATAAGCCATTTTGTTGGAAGATTCCTCTCTCTGCCAGGTAATATTCACACGTTTCCCATTGGTATAATAATAACCTTTTCCAGAAGCATCTTTCAACTTCATCGTCTGGTAACCATTATGATCGATATTCGATTCATCCACCAGCTGGATAATGACATTTTTAAATTTCAATTGCTTTTTGTAGTAAGTATCCATGTGCTTCTTACCATACTCATATTTCTGATAAACCTTTTTCTTATTATCATATTTCATCTTACAGGTTGAGTAGGCAGAAAACGGAATGGTTATATTCTTCGCAGTTACTCCTGCTGCAAGATCGGTATCCTTTTCCGCAAAGTTGAAATGTTCTGCCATGGCACTTTCGTTCTTCTTTAATGAATAACCGAGCTTCTTCGCACCCTTCTTCAGTTTCTTCCCGTTGGTAAAAACATTGTGCGGGGCACGTATACCAGTATCTCTTACATATACAACACCACCAATGGCAGACAAACCACTAAGGTTATTCGTCTTTAGTTTTTCCATTTTGGATACGGCATATTTGGTGTGTCCAAAATGACAGTAGATGGCATCCCACTCTGTGGCAAACTGCACATAATAGTGTCTGGCACTTCGGACAGATCCGATTTTCTTCACTCCACTAACATCCTCATAGACAGCCAGCATCCGGGTGATGCCTCCCTCTGCCAGTGCCTCATATAAAATATCCGCTTTGGAAGTTCCCATCTGATGTTCAAAAGCATAGCCAATGTTATTAATCATCACAGCATAGGGCCTTTTTTCAGCCACAGAAGGCTTCACATATTCTCCCGTCAACTTGCTTCTCACCATCCCGGCATAGGGATCTTTCGTCGGTTCCGGCGTCACCTGTTGTGTCGTCTGTGTAGTCCCCTTATTATCTGCTCCTTTTTGCTTTTCATTCTTTCTTCCTAAAGTAAGGTAAATGCCCAGAGCGATAATTGTAATAAGGGCAACTGCTAAAATAATTCCCACAATTTTTTTCTGTTTTGTATTCATCCTCTCCTCCATTCCCGAACTCATCGCAAAATCTGCAGCTGATTCATAATATCTCTCTGTTTCTCTTCCATCTCGATACGTTCCTCTTCCTCTACGTGGTCATAGCCGAATAAATGCAGCAGGCTGTGTACCACAAGGAAGGAAAATTCCCGCAATTCCGAATGACCATACTCTTCTGCCTGTTCTCTGACCACATCAGAACATAAAACAATATCCCCCAGCACAAGTTC
>JALENH010000301.1 GCA_022767895.1 Eubacterium sp. | reverse complement strand
ATATATTTCCTACTGCATTTATATGATACAATAAAATACGGGAAAAAGCAAGAGGACTTTATTGAATATCAAAGCCGCAGGACTCAAGCATCTCCTTATCCTGAGCAGTATTGTTCCCAGAAGTGGTAAGCATGTCCCCGGTAATCGTAGCATTAGCTCCTGAAAAGAATGCTTCCTTTCCACTTTCTCTCATCAATTTTCTGCCTGCTGCCAGGCGCACATCCGCCGTTGGATTCAGAAAACGGAACATGGCAATTGTCCGCAGAATCTCATCCTCGGTCAGTGCGGGCAGATTTTCAAGAGGTGTCCCCGGAATGGGAATCAAAGCATTGAGAGGAATGGACTCCACTTTCAGTTCGGACAAGGTCAATGCCATGTCCAGGCGATCCTCCCAGGTCTCTCCCATGCCAATAATGCCGCCGGAGCACACCTTCAATCCGGCTTCTTGGGCCGCTTTGATACAGGTAATTTTGTCCTCAAAGGAATGCGTGGTACAAATATTCGGGAAATTTCTGCGAGACGTCTCTATGTTGGCATGATATTGTTTGACACCAACTTCGCGTAGTGCCACAAACTGTTCTTTCGTCAATAAGCCATGGGATGCACACAGTTCAATTTTCTCACATTCCTCATTCATCTGACGGTACGCTTCCACAATCTGTTCAAAATCTTGTCCTATCAGTGTCCGCCCAGCCGTCACAATGGAAAAGCGATGTGCCCCGTTTTCCTCATTGTGATGACAAGCCTTTACAAACGCTTCAGTATCCAGCACGTCATACTCCTCTGCTCCCGTATGATGGTGACTGGACTGTGCGCAGAAACGGCAGTCCTCGCTACAGCGACCGGCCCGCCCATTGATAATCGTGCAGAGATCCACATGATTGCCACACAATTCCTCACGAATCCGGTTGGCCCCCTTCTTCAGCGACTCCAAATCTCCCTCCAACAAAAAGGAAAGATCATCTTCTCGCCCCAGCCGCCTGCCTTCTATGATTTCTTCTACAATTTGTTCGTACATAAAAAATTCCTCCTGTGGTAGTCTATCCTCATTCTACCACGGGAGGAACAATTGTCAACTCAAAATATGTTTTAGGTTTTCATTTTATTTTAGTGATGGAACAAACGAATTCCGGTAAAGCTCATTACCATTCCATGACGGTTGCAGGCATCAATACAATCCTGGTCACGGATTGAGCCACCCGGCTGGGCGATATATTTTACACCACTGCGGTATGCTCTCTCAATGTTGTCATCAAATGGGAAGAACGCATCCGAACCAAGCGTTACATCCTTAGCATATTCAGACAGCCATTTCTGTTTCGCTTCCTTGGTAAATACCGGCGGTTTCTCGGTAAAATATTTTTCCCAGCAGCCATCTGCCAGTACATCCATATAATCCTCACCAATGTAATTGTCAATGGCATTGTCGCGCTCCGCACGTTTCATATCCTCCCGGAACGGAAGATTCAGCACCTGTGGAGACTGTCTCAACAGCCAGTTGTCCGCTTTCTGTCCTGCCAGTCTGGTACAATGAATCCGGGACTGCTGACCGGCACCGATTCCGATTGCCTGTCCGCCCTTCACAAAACATACCGAGTTGGACTGGGTATACTTCAGGGTAATCATGGAAATTGCCATATCAATTCTGGCACTCTCCGGAAGTTCTTTATTCTCTGTCACAATGTTGTTGAAGAAATCTTTATCAATGTTTAGTTCATTTCTTCCCTGCTCAAAGGTAATGCCGAACACTTCCTTGTGCTCCACCGGAGCCGGTACATAATCCGGATCAATCTCGATGATTGCATAAGCTCCCTTTTTCTTCTCTTTCAGCAGTTCCAGCGCTTCCGGCTCATAGCCCGGGGCAATGATACCGTCGGAAAATTCTCTCTTAATCAATTTTGCCGCAGACACATCACAGACATCCGAAAGAGCAATAAAATCACCATAGGAAGACATACGGTCTGCTCCTCTTGCTCTGGCATAAGCTGCTGCCAGTGGAGACAATTCACCCAAGTCGTCCACCCAATAAATCTTTGCTTCTACATCACTCAGGGGAAGACCCACAGCCGCGCCGGCCGGTGATACATGTTTAAAAGAAGTAGCCGCCGGAAGTCCGGTAGCCTTTTTCAATTCGCTTACCAGCTGCCAGCCATTGAAGGCATCCAAAAAATTGATGTATCCTGGTTTTCCGTTCAAAACTTTAATCGGCAGTTCTCCCTCATCCATATAAATGCGAGATGGTTTCTGATTCGGATTGCATCCATATTTCAACTCCAGTTCTTTCATGACATAATCTCCTTTACTGATTTTTATTTTTAATGACGGTTTCATATTTTTCTGTCTCAATGTCAATGTAACGGACAAACAGAGAAACTTTATTCTCTTCGTTGAGGCTCTCCCAGAGCATATCGGTAAACGCCTCCATATCATCGGACATTTCCACTAATTTCGGCTCACCCTCAAAACTTGGAAGCGGATTACCGTCACACAGATACGTATGAATGAAATGTCCCTCACCAGCCACCGGATTGCTGTACGCAAAGGTATAACGGTTGCAGGCGTCCGGATTGCCGTTGTTGCTTTTCAAAATGGACATCGCATAATTGTATTCCCCATTTTCCACATGCATAATGCCGGAAATACGTGGGGTGTAGTTCGGGCCGTCCGGCTCAAACTCTCTGGTGCGCAGTGCCTGTTCGAAGGTCTGCTGCTTGTCCATCAGCTCGTAAATCGTATCGGTCTGATCCCCATTGGTAACAATGGTCTTGTTGCCAAGTACACGTACCGGCGCATAGATGATGAGACTCGGATCGCTGAGCTTCGAGGGATCAAAAGCCTGAGTCCGGATTCCCTCGCCATCCTCAACAAACACGCGGTTGCGGCTGTTCTCACTGCGTCCCATGATAAAATATGCGGTCACTGCATATTTCCCATTCGGGGATTTGCCAATGACAATACCACGTCCCGGGTATGCATTGTTCTTCAATTCGTTCTCCAATGAAAGTTTCTGCATCTGTTTTTCCTCCAATCTGTCTTGCATTTTTGATTACAAAAAAGACCACCTGGGCAACCAAAGAAGTGGTCGCCCAGGCGGTCGGCAGTTCGTACAAATCCATACTCCCTGTGAGTGCTCTCACCAGTGTCCCCGTCATAATCGATGACACCTGTCCGCCAGTCGTATGGAACTGTATTTAGCATAACTGATTTTGGCGAAAAATGCAAGGGTTCGTTGGCATTTTTTCAGTTTCCGTAATTCACGAAGAAAAGATGAACTCTGATATCTGACAACCGTGGCAAAGATCATCAGCCATCTCTAAGATGACATTCGACAATTCCAAATTCTTTTTCCATTTTTCATCGATAGCCTTATACCCCAGCAAAGCTCCAAGAATATTTCCCGTAACAGCCCCTGTTGAATCACTGTCTCCATTGTGATTTACAGCAGCGCGAACTCCGGCAGAAAAATTGTCCTGATGCCGCAGAGAACAATATATAGCGATAGCAAGCGTTTCTTCTGCCACCCACCCCTCACCAAGCCTGTGTATATTGTGAAGGTCACTTTCACCATTCTCCGAAAGTTCAATAGCGCGGTCAATTATGTTTTCTAATTCCCGCCGATGTCTGTCATTAGGAAATATAGCTGATACTGTATTCTTCGCCTCAAGCACAATCTCTTTCAATTGCATATTCCTTTTAGGAAATACAATACGGTTGATAATATGCGCCAAAACAGCCGCAGGCATATATCCAAGTGAATGACCATGTGTAATGGCTGCAATCTCAGCTGCCTCCCGATCACGATCTTCTATCTGCAAATGATGATAATCTTTTAAAGCAATAGGTGCAACACGCATAATCCCACCACATCCCTTACTGCTATTTTTCGGATGATTTATAAAACTTTCAATAATGGCACCCTCATGTTCTCTCAGACCGGTGAGGGCAGACAAGCACGTTCTTCCAGGAGCCCTTAGACTATATAACTCCGGCACATCCAAAAGCCAAGATATGCCCCAGCCCCATTCCTGCCGCTGTTTCCTGCTCTCTTCATATGTCATCTCCTGGGTTTTCAGCCAGTCCAAGTAGGAAGAACGAACATACCCACGCGGTTTGCCGCCAATCCCCCGCATAGTTCCACGAGTGTCCGCTACAAGAATTCCATTTGCCGTAAACATCGTCATCTGTGTGTCATCCGATATCAGTGCCATGCCAGTTGCGGAATCCAACACATAATCCTTTATTCCACCTTGTCCAAAGTAAGTAAATATCTCATTCTCACTCATAAATTCCACTGGATAGCCAAGGGCATCTCCTACAGCACCACCGAAAAGACTGCCCCTTATTTTATCAAGGTATTTCTCTGTTTTCTTCACTCTCTTATGAAACGCTTCTACCTCTCTCGAATTCTCATCTCGATAGAAATTATCGTATTCAAAATTCCTGTAAAATTCTTTGAATGTATACTGATTCGCTGTTTTGTCCAATACAGCAAAATCCACACTCTGGAAAAGTTCTCTCGCACAGAGGCCGCCATAATCCATTTCCTTGAAAGCCTTGTAAAACAAGTCAGATATAACATGGGCATCATTGCCAAAAGCCCCACATCCCCATGCACCCAGCACGAGATAGTCATAACCAAAATAGGCAGCACATTTAAGCATACTCATGATCCGGTCATACACCATCCCCTGATACATTGCTTCTGTCATTCCTTCCCTGCCCTGTAATACCATTGGCGCAGCACAGGTAAGAACTGCCACCACAAAGGTTTCTTTCAGAAGATTTCCGTTCTCGTCACGGAATACCTCAACCTTGGGAGTAATCATCATCGCATTTGAGCCCATATGGGTGTGCAGATTTCTGTTGTATTCATAATATTTTGCGGCATGACGGCTCTCCAGCGACAACAGAAGCGAGCTTTTCCGGCATAAATCCTCTTCCTGGGCTCTGGCTCCCAGGCGAACTCCGCCTCCCGGATTCACAGGGTTGGCAAAATTGAGGACAAGAATCTCCTTTTTACTTTCAAATAGGTAATCGCCACAACGTTTCTGCGCCAGTGCAAAAGAATCCATGTTTTCACAGTTATAATGAACTCGGCATCCTCCAACATTATTTCTGATATTCGTTCGACTGCAAATATCCCGAATATTGTCAGGAAGCAGAACATGTATGTGTTCCATTTCCTTTCTGGGCAGCTTCAGCTTAACTCTTTTTCCGTTCGCCATATAGCTGCCCTTGTTAATAATTTGCAAAGTTTCCTGCAGCATCTCCATACTATTGCTTCGCACAACATCCCCCTTCCTTACCTTACCTTAATCTTTTTCACTTTACTCCATGCTCCATACTTCGTGACAGAGCCAACACGGTTAATACCTCTGACACGGACATAATAATATTTATTCTTTTTCAGTTTTTTCAACATGGCATCCGTTGCATA
>JALENH010000272.1 GCA_022767895.1 Eubacterium sp. | reverse complement strand
GTTCATCACCTCCATCCGAATCACTAATTCCCAGATGTTATTGGAAACCACAAATTACGCCGTAAATGAAATTGCACGCATTGTCGGTTATGATAACCCACTGTATTTTAGCCGACTGTTTCATAAACAAAAAGGCTGTTCACCATCTGAATATCGAAAACTTTTAAAATGAACCAATAAAAGAGGCTCTTTGAGTGAATGATTCTCATTAGAGTCTCTTTTAATCCTATCATGTTATTTACGGCACTCTACTTTCCCGCCATCTCCAGCCACATCTTCTTTTTCTGCAGCACCTGTCCTTCCTCAATCTCCGGGCGGATGATTGATTTTATCACTTCTTCCGGAGTCTCTGCCTGCAGCAGATCCCTTATCACATTTCTTCGTATCTCACCGATCCACTCGGAAGCATAGATGTCAAGAAGTGTCAGCGAATCAAAGTTTTCTACAAACCACGCTTTCCGTTCCGCTTCGTCCCGTTCTTTTTCCGCATGAAGGGCTGACTGTATCATACCGGCAGTGATGGTCGGCTCTTCTGCCTTTCCCTTTTTATCGTTCGGAGTAGAATGAATCTTCTTTGCCATCTCATCCAGATCCATCATCATGAACGAAAAAGCATCCAGTTCATACAGCCTGATATTTTCATTTTTGTCTTTCTGCAGTTTCAGATAATTTAAGGATTCTTCGCCGAGGAATTCGCACTCTTCCATCGGCTTTTCCTGTTTTTCCTTCTGCTCTTTGGGATTAAAAGCACCACACTTTCTTGCTTCTAAGTATTGTTTTATAGTATACCATAATTCTTTTCTGAAGACCACGCAAACATTCTTATATGAATATCGTATTGTTGCATTTGATAATTCGCCAATTACATCAGAAACAATTATTCCGAAAAAAGGAGCTGTCTCTTCACGATTTTTCACAGCAGTTCATCGTTAAAGCGACAGCTCCTTTTTATTCACTGGCTGCTCCCCCGTACGGAAAACAGGAACCATTCTCTGTCCATTAAAACGGCGACCTCACCACCGGCTGAAGTTGCTTCCCCTCAAGAGCCGCCTCAATCGTATCCTCAATCAAATCGGTATGTGCAATCATAGACTTTGGTTTTTTCCTGTAATCATCCTGCCCAAATGGAACAAAATAAATATTTTTCGTATTCATTAACATTCCAATATTTTTCAAACTTGCTCCCAAAGCATCATTCGTTGACAAAGAAATCACCACAGGCCGGTCATTCCTCATATGAGCCTTTGCCGCCATCAACACAGGAGAATCCGTAATGCCGGCACACAGCTTTGCCATTGTATTGCCGGTACATGGTGCAATCACAAGCACATCAAGAAAACCTTTCGGACCAATAGGCTCCGCCTCCTGAATTGAAAAAATCCCTCTCTCCCCCGTAATCTCCTGTATCTCTATGATAAAGTCCTTCGCATTTCCAAAACGGCAGTTCACGGTCTGGGCCATGTTGGAAAAAATCGGAACAACCCGGTTATCTTCCTCCACCAACCGTCTGACTACCCCCTTAATTTTTTCATAGGTGCAAAAAGATCCCGTAATGGCAAAGCCTACGGTCCGCTGTTTCTTTTTGCCCATTCCGCTAGTCTCCCAAAATTGTTTTTCTAATTACTTCCATAAGTATGCCGGCTGCCGATTTCGGTGCATATTTACCCGGCAATCCCAGACATAATCTGGCATGTAACCCCTTTTTTTGACAGTAATTGAAATCCACCCCTCCCGGTCTTGAAGCGATATCGATAATAATTGTTTCCGGCCTCACATTCGCCAACAATTCCTCAGTCAAAACAAGTGCCGGCACCGTATTAAAAATGATATCATAAGTCCCCATATGTTCTTTGGGAGCCTCAAAAGAAACGGTTTCGCACCCATAGCATCTGGCAAGTTCTCTCTTCTTTTCTTTTCTCTCCATCACCGTAACATATGCTTTCCACTGTCCCAGTTTAGAAGCCAGAACAGAACCGCAGGTGCCATATCCGGTCACAAGGCATCGGCTTCCCTGAATACTGACACATCCGTCCTTCATCGCCTCTGCGATAGCCCCCTCAGCCGTTGCCACCGCATTGCGCTCAGCCACTCCCTCCACCTTCATATAATCCACCACCCGGACACCTTTCAATTCCGCTTCCCGCACAAGTTCAGAGGGCAGCTGGCATCCATAAACCACCTGACCCTTTTGAAACTTCTCCTTATTTTTCTCAAAGTATACTGCGGATTGTGGAACAGGCAGCAAAACAGCATCATGATACCCCGGCTGGTAGCTCTCCGCTTCCATCACTTCATGTCCCAATTCACGCAGCATGGCAGACAGATATTTCTGTCTTGCTTCCTCCCCCAGTACAAGAAAATGATATTTTGTCATCACAACCTCCATTCCGGAGCACTTCTCTCTTTCTATTACTATATGCATCCACTTTTCTATGTTTCAGATTCCGCATATTCGGACTGGTATTTTAGAAGTTCCTCAATATAAATTTCTCCCAGCGTACTAATTCCGGAACCAATTCGGTTGATATATCCGATTTGCATTTTCTCGGATTCTTTGAGAGGGATTGCCATGGAATCATCCCCGTTCAGTTCTTCACAAATAATACCCGAACAAAGGGTATAAGCATCAAGCCCGTTCATCAGATTCAGCATCGTTGCCCGGTCATTTGCTTTGATAATCCGGTTATAATCATACGTACTTTTCATTTCCTCGGCCAGATAAAAGGAATTATTTTTGCCCTGATCAAATGCCAAGCATGGGTATGGTTCCAAATCCTTCATGGAAATCATTTTCCGGTCTGCCAACGGATGTCCGGACCGCAGATAAACATACGTATCACAGGAGAAAAGTTCTGTAAATTTTAACTGGTTCTCCCTCAGAATCTTTTCCAACACCTTCCGGTTGAAATCATTCATATACAAAATACCAAGTTCACTTTTAAAATTCCTTACATTTTCAATAATTTCGTACGTTCTCGTTTCATACACGGCAAATTCATAATTTTCCATACCGGCCCTTTTCACCATCTCCACAAACGCCTTCACGGCAAAGGAGTAATGCTGCATGGATACACTGAATTTCTCCCGGGATTCCTTCTCAATATACCGGTTGCTCAACAGGCGGTATTGCTCCGTCACCTGTCTGGCATAGCCAAGAAATTCTTCCCCCTCCGGCGTCACCACAATTCCCCGGCTGGTTCGAAGAAACAGTTCAAACCCCAGTTCCTTTTCCATTTCTTTGATTGCGCCGGACAAACTCGGCTGGGAAATAAACAGCGACTTTGCCGCCTCATTCATGGATCCCTGGTCCGCCACCGCAATGGCATATTTCAATTGTTGTAATGTCATATTTCCTACCCCCTCTCTCCTGTCTTTTCCCGGGATAAATAGCAACCGTCTTCATGGGAATAAATTATTCCAACAGCCTGTAAATAGGAATAGATAATCGTACTTCCCACAAAACGCATTCCTCTTTTATATAAATCCGCTGAAACCGTATCCGAAAGTTCGGATGTTGTTTTTCCCGTTTCGTAAATAACCTCGTGTCCGGTAAAATGCCAGAGATAATCCGAAAAGGAACCAAATTCCTTCTGAATTTCCAGAAAAATATTGGCATTTTTTATGGACGCTGTAATTTTTCGCCGGTTTCTAATAATCTCTTTGTTCTGCATCAATCTTTCCACTTGTTCTTCCTGATACCCACACACTTTTTTCAGGTCAAATCCGTCAAAAGCCTCCCGAAAAGCTTCCCTCTTATTTAAAATACATTCCCAGGAAAGCCCCGCCTGAAAAGATTCCAGAATCAGCATCTCAAACAGCTTTTTATCATCGTATACCGGCTGTCCCCACTCCTCATCATGATAGCGGATATATCTCTCGTTTTTGGGGTTTGCCCAAAAACAACGGCTCCTGCCATCCTTGTATAAACCCATGTCTCCTCCTTATTCTATCTGTCCGGATTTTTCACCAAATCCTTTACCACTTCAGAAGCAAGTATCAGACCAGCCACCGATGGTACAAAGGCATTGGACCCCGGCACGACTTCTTCCCCTTCCGGAAAATCCGGATGAATTGCCTCCTCCCTGGAATATACCACTTTCAACTGGGAAATGCCGCGTTTTTTCAGTTCACGACGCATTACTCGGGCCAATGGGCACACTGACGTCTGGTAAAGGTCTGCCACCTCAAAGGCCGCCGGATTCATTTTGTTGCCGGCTCCCATGCTACTGATAATCGGCGTTTTACACCGCTTAGCTTCCATTACCAGCTGAATTTTCGCCGTCACCGTATCCACAGCATCCACTACATAATCATATTGAAAAAAATCAAAATCATCCTTTGTCTCCGGCAGATAGAAACACTGGTAGGCATGCACCTGGCATTCCGGGTTAATATCCAGAATCCGCTCCTTCATAACATCCACCTTGCTCTTACCAATGGTACTGTGCAAAGCCACTATCTGCCGGTTGAGATTCGTCACATCCACCGTATCTTTGTCTATCAAATCCAGTGCTCCCACACCGCTTCGTGCCAGTGCTTCCGCTACATGTCCTCCCACTCCGCCAATACCAAAAACTGCCACCCTTTTCTGGGTCAGTCTACTCATCGCTTCCTGTCCAATTAATAATTCCAGTCTGGAAAACTCCTCCGACATACAATCCACCTCTACAGCATATTTTTTAAATACGTTCCATAGCCACCTTCCAGCTGGTAGGCATCATAACCGCCATCCAGCATCAATTCCAATATTTCTTCACTAATTTCACCCTTCTGGCAATAGAGAAAAATCTTTTTATCCTCCGGCAGCTGATACAATTTCTGTGGCTGCAGTGCGGGAATCATAACCGCTCCCGGTATCGTCCCAAACCGGGTCTGTTCCTCCTCCCGGATATCCACAAGGATACCGCCCTCTGAAACACCCTTCATAAATTGCTCATAGGATAATGTGCGCTCCTCAATCTCCATCATAACCTCCATTCTGCCATCCTACAAATGGCAGCCAGATACTTTATATTCCTCTTTTTTTAATACATGGATATCCGCTTTTTCTCCGCAAACCCGACATGTTTGGGAAGACTGCGGGATATCCACCGTACGGAATTTCATCGTCAGTCCGTCAAAGGTCAGAATCTTCCCCGTCAGAAGTTCGCCGGCTCCTGTCAGATATTTTTGCGCTTCCAGAGCCTGTATGCTTCCGATAATGCCGGGAATCGAACCAATCACCCCGGCAGTGGAGCAGGTATCCACCGTACCGTCCTCCGGAATTTCCTCAAAAACACAACGATAACAAGGCCCTTCCCCCGGTACATAGGTCAGGACCTGTCCATAAAACTCACGAATCCCTGCATGACAGAATGGTTTCTTCGCCAACACACAGGCATCATTAATTAAAAACTTGGCAGCGAAATTATCTACACCATCAATGATAAAATCATAGGGCTCAATTAATTTTTCAATATTCTCTGCCGTTACATACTCCGGATAAAGATTCACCTGCACATCCGGATTGATTTCCTTCACGCGTTTTGCCGCGGATTCCGCCTTAGACATACCAACTGCCTCGTTGGCATGAATGACCTGCCGCTGCAGATTGGATAAATCCACTTTGTCTCCATCCACGATACCGATGGTTCCCACGCCGCTGGCCGCCAGATACAGAATCGCCGGAGAGCCCAGACCGCCTGCACCGATCACCAATACTTTGCCCTCCAGCAGTTTTTTCTGTCCCGCAACTCCTACTCCCTTTAAAATCAAATGCCTGGAATAACGTTCCAACTGTTCCTCTGTGAATGCCATACTACCCCTCATTTCCAACTATTCTGATTTTGAGCGTAGCATATTCTTCCCCTGATGTCAACGAACGGCTTTGAATGCTTCCTCCAGATCTTCAATAATGTCATCTACATTCTCGGTTCCTATTGACAGACGAATGGTATTCGGCTTTATGCCCTGGTCCAAAAGTTCTGATTCACTAAGCTGTGAATGGGTGGTCGATGCCGGATGAATAACCAGTGACTTTACATCGGCCACATTGGCAAGCAGCGAGAACAATTCCAAATTGTCAATAAAGTCTTTTGCCTTCTGTGCATCTCCCTTGATTTCGAAAGTGAAAATGGAGCCTCCACCATTCGGGAAATATTTCTGATAGAGAGCCTTTTGAGCCGGGTCATCCGTTACCGATGGATGATTGACATTCTCTACCTGCGGATGATTATTTAAATATTCTGCCACCTTCAAAGCATTTTCTGTATGACGCTCCACCCGCAAAGATAAGGTTTCAAGTCCCTGCAAAAACAGAAATGCATGGAATGGCGACAAGGTTGCTCCGGTATCTCTCAGAAGGATAGCACGAATCTTTGTAACAAAGGCTGCCGGTCCCACTGCTTTTGTAAAGCTGATGCCATGATAGCTTGGATTTGGTTCTGTCAAAGAAGCAAATTTCCCACTGGCTTCCCAATCGAATTTACCACTATCTACAATGACGCCACCGATGGCCGTACCATGGCCGCCAATAAATTTGGTAGCAGAATGTACAACAATGTCTGCACCGTATTCAATAGGGCGAACTAAATATGGCGTAGCAAACGTATTGTCGATGGCAAGCGGAATTTTGTGCGCATGGGCAATGGATGCTAATTTCTCAATATCCACTACATCGGAATTGGGATTACCCAAAGTTTCTATAAAGAGTGCCTTGGTGTTGTCCTGAATGGCCGCCTCTACTTCCTCATAGTTGAACGGATCCACAAAGGTCGTTGTAATTCCGTAATTAACCAACGTATGAGCCAGAAGATTGTAGGTTCCACCGTAAATATTTTTTGCTGCTACGATGTGGTCTCCCGCCTGGGCAAGATTCTGAATCGTATAGGAAATAGCTGCTGCGCCGGATGCAACAGCAAGGGCTGCCACGCCTCCCTCCAGTGCTGCAATTCTCTGTTCGAACACATCCTCCGTAGGATTGGTCAGTCGTCCATAAATATTGCCGGCATCACTCAGACCAAACCTGGCTGCTGCGTGATCACTATTGTGGAATACATAAGAGGATGTTGCATAAATCGGAACTGCTCTGGCATCCGTAACAGGATCCGCCTGTTCCTGTCCAACATGTAACTGCAAGGTTTCAAATTTCAAATTTCTTTCTTCATAACTTTTCTTACTCATAATCTAATACCTCCATTCTGAAGTGCGGTTTGCACTGGTTTGTTTTCTCGATCTGAACTAATCATATCAAAATGGTCGGGTATTGTCTAATACAAGAAACACTTTGCCAGTTATAGGTTTTCCCTATAATATGAGTTGCTCATAATCTTCTTTAATAAATCGATGATAAATCGTGTGTCCCATTTCCATTCGGATACAGTAATAATAGGCATCAATATCAGGATTCTTAAAATACAGTACATAGTCAAAATCTGCCCCCTCCGGCATTTTCTGACATTCATATTCACCAAATTCAGCGAAAATATGCTGAACCTGTTGGAAGGTCAGAT
>JALENH010000296.1 GCA_022767895.1 Eubacterium sp. | reverse complement strand
CTGAAAAATTGGTTTATTGATAGGCCTGAGTATGAGTGCGAATGTCAAAAAGTACTTAAGATTACCAATGATACGATTCGAAGTATTATACAGAATGCAGCACTTATTGTCCAGATGCAGAATTGGGGAATTAGCCGTAAGGATGATTATAGAAAATTTTTAGAGATGTTCTTAGAATGCAAAGATTTGGATGAGGCTCACCGACTTGCAGCGCATGTCTTTGGCATTCAAAACATTCATCATTTGCGGACAGTGGAAGGAAGAGATTCGGATGCGATTAATCAAAGCGTGTACGATGAAAAGCCGATGGAATATGTAATAAAACCCCATACAAGAAGTTATCGGGAGAAAAAAGATCGACAGGGATTTACGGACAAAACACTGGAGAAGTGGTCGCAGCGGAATGATTATCTGCAGAAGGTACAACAGGAAAAAGAATTGGTTTTACATTATATCAAAAACAATAAAATCATCTTTTCCGAAATTGATGAGGTTGTATCGGAGCATACAAAAAATGTTTTTTTGCAGTGGATTACACAGGCAAATATGAATTCTCAAAGGAAGGGAAGAACAGAGTATGGTCAGGAATACCAGCTTAAAAAAACAGACGGAACGTGTATTCTGGAATGTGAAGATGGCAGACTGACAATGCCGGCTTACGTTATGGAATTTCAGGAGTAAGTCGATTTTTGAAATGGAGATTTAGGGATGAACAAAATAAGTACTTTGTTAGAAAAGTTTTGGATTTGCAAGGATAATGACAAAGAGGAATATTATCAGGTGAAGAGAGATATTCCGCAATTTCAGAAATTTATCCGGGAGCAACTTGGATGGAAACTGATTCATACAGAACATTTGATTAAATTGGAAAAAGTGCCGGCACATGCAGAAAGTTTCATGGGAATACAGGAATTTTCTGAAATAAGAGATTATATGATTTTATGTGCTGTGCTTATGTTTTTGGAGGATAAGGTGGAACAGGAGCAGTTTTTGCTATCTGAATTAATCCGGTTTGTGGAAACCTGCCTGAAGCGATATATGGAGATTGACTGGACTTCCTTTACACAACGAAAATCATTGGTTCGTGTACTGCAATATATGGAAAATTTGGAGATGCTCCGGGTGTATGATGGGAGCAGTGAGGGATTTGGAGCAGAGCAAAATCAGGAAGTTTTATATGAAAATACAGGTTATTCAAAGTATTTTGCTACCAGCTTTCCCATGGATATTTCTGATTTTAAATCATGGAAAGATTTTGAAACGGTCGGATTTGAGGAGCTATCTGAGGACCGAGGAATCATGCGTATTAATCGCGTGTACCGACAATTAGTTGCTTGTCCGGCCTATATTTGGAAGGAGAACAACGATTCGGATGCCCTTTATTTAAAAAATCAGAGACAATGGATTACCAAATATATGCAGGAAAATTTGGGAGGAAGATTGGATATCCATAAAAATGCGGCATTTTGGATGTTGGAAACAGAGGACCGTTATGGACGTGCGCATCCGAGAGATGCCATGCTTCCCGAAGTTGTAATGCTGGTCTGTGCAGATATAAGAAACCAGTTGGAAGATGATATTCTTAACAAAATGGAAAATGAACGCATTCTGTTAAAAAAGTCTGATTTTGAAAACCTTGTGCTGCAATGCCGAGAGAAGTGGAGTTCGGCGTGGAGCAAGGAATATCGCGAGATGGAAGGACGTAAGTTGATTAAAAATGTGCGGAATTACATGACAAACTGGATGATGCTTCGGTGTGAGGGTGAAGAATATGAGATTCTACCGACGTCTGGTAAGCTTACCGCCATATACCCAAAGGATTACAAGTGATGGAGGACAAAAGATGAACAACCGTTGGAAAATGAACCGGATTGGTTTTGTGAATTTTTGGCTTTATGATGAGGAGACTTTCGATTTGGAAGATGGCAAGCTATTGCTTCGCGGACAGAATGGTTCCGGAAAATCCATTACTACACAAAGCTTTATTCCCTTTATTTTAGATGGAGATCGCACGCCCAGCAGGCTGGATCCCTTTGGCTCAAGTGACCGAAGAATGGAATACTACTTTCTGGGAGAGGAAGGAAAGGATGAAGCAACCGGGTATCTTTTTTTAGAGTTTTGCAAAAAGGATACGGAAGAGTTTCGAACGATTGGAATAGGACAGCGGGCGAGACGTGGAAAACCCATGGATTTTTGGGGGTTCATTATCCTGGATGGACAGAGAATTGGGCAGGAACTATGTCTCTACAGAAATGTAGGAAGTGCAAAAATTCCATTGGCTAAAAATGAGTTAAAAAAGATGCTGGGGGAAGGAAATTGTTTTACCGATGTACCAGGCGAGTATAAAGCTCTTGTCAATAAACACATTTTTGGTTTTTCAAAAATGGAACAGTATGAGCAGTTCATTAAGTTGCTTGTGAAGGTTCGTGCGCCTAAATTGTCTAAAGAATTTAAACCTACAAAGGTATATGAGATTTTGAATGAATCCTTGCAGACATTAACGGATGAGGATCTCCGTGCGATGGTGGATGCGATGGAGAAGATGGATGGAATTCAGGAGAGTCTGGATGAATTAAATCGTGCATTCTCGGATGTTAAGATTATTCGGAATGAATATACACGGTATAACCAGTATATGGTGGCGAAAAAGGGACAGGCCTATCTGGATAAAAAGAAAGAGGTTGAGAAGGCACAGAAAAATCTGGCCGATCAGGAAAATAAGAAACAGCAAATGATAGCGGAGCAAAAGGAAAAGGGACTTCGCAAAGAGGAAATCGGGAATCGGAGTCAGGTTGTGGAGATGGAACTGGCCAGTTTATATGATACCGATATGGAGGAAGCGGATCGTAAACTGGAACAAGCCAGACAAAGCCAGACAGAGATTAAGCGGCAGTTATGCAGATGGAATGAGAAAATTGAGGATTATAAAAGAGAGATACGTTTGAGGGAATCGGCTATAAAATCTCTGGACGGAGAGTTGGAGCTACAGCGGAGCGAATTGCACAACAGGAAAGAGGAACTGGAGATGAACCAGGAGACCCTTCAGTGGGAAAAACACCAGGAGGCGCTTCGTTTCATTGGTTTAGAACAGGCGGAGGGAACAGAAGAAATCGGCCTGCAATTGGGATATTATAAAAAAGAAATAGCAAGTGCCAAAGCTTTTGTAGAAAAATATGAGCAGATACAAAAAGAATACGACCAGCTTGCAGAACAGTTGGAGAAATATCAGAAAGAGAGGAAAGAAAAAGAAGAGGAAAGGGAAACTGCCCAGAGAGAATTGTTGGACGAGCAGGAGCGTCTGATTGAAGCATTTTATACGCAGAGTAGAGAAAATGAACAATGGAATCTGTCGGATAGTCTTTTGAATGAGATTGAGCAGTTCCTGAAAAATTATCACGTCTCGTCCGATGGGGATCAGATTAAAAATTTGTTGAATCAGGATTTTGAAGATAGGCGGCGGATTTTTATCGATACGATTCAAGAAATGGAGAGAAAACGAGAGGAACAAAATCAGCAGATTAAGGAGATTCAGGAAGAACTGACCAGAGTGCGCAATAGAGAAGAAATTGAGCCGGCTCGGGATGAGGCGACGGAGAAGTCCAGGGAGGCATTGGCAGAGGCAGGTATTGCCAGTGTTCCCTTTTTCAAAGCGGTAGAATTTGCAGAGGGGTTAGAGGATTGGGAGTGTGCAAGACTTGAGGCACAGCTTACACAGATGGGGGTTTTGGACGCTCTTGTAGTGTCGCAGAAGGATCTTGCAAAGATTGAGAACGGTTTTCCGGAGTTTTTGGATACTGTATTGTGTGTGAAACAAAGGGGGAAATCCTCTTTTCAGGGACTTGTCTTGAATGAGGAACTGGATGCAGAATTGCAGGATGCAGTGGCCCTGATTTTAAGTAATATTTACGAATCCGAGCAGGAAAATGAGGGGATTTATATTAGCGCAGATGGTTATTTCCGTCAGGGACTATTGATGGGAAAAGCTGAAAAGACGGGAGAGGCAGAGTATATAGGAAGACTTGCCAGGAAACGAAAAAAAGAACAGATGATTCTGATGCTGGAAAAAAGAAACTATGAGCTTTCGGATGAATTGAAAGTAATAGAGCAGGAACTTTCAGACCGGATGATGGCGTTGGAACAGCTTGATGCAGAATATAAAAATGCTCCGGACTTTATTGAAATAAATTCTATGCTGGATAAAATCCGTGTGAGCCTTTGGAATTTAGAGCAGACAGAAGAGAAATGCCGCAGGCAGGATGAGATTACAGAAGAGTGCAATGTGCGAAAGAACCAAATGTACCAGAAGGTGCTTCAGCATTGTAAAATGCTACCTTATGGCAGAACCGTTTCGGAATATCAGGAGGCATGGGATGCTGCTGAAGAATACCAGCAAATCTGGCAGGGAATCCGTGAGACATTGCTCAAAGCGGAAAGGTATTGCTCGGAGCTTATTGTGGAAAAGGAACGGCTTGAATTGGCGGAGAGCCAGTTGGATGAGGCTTTTTATGAGAAACGGCGCTGTGAGACAGAGAGTAATAAGCAGGAAATAGTAATTCAAAAATATCAGGAATATTTGAATCGTCCGGAGGTCAGGGAACAGGCAGAACGTATCGAGAGATTAAAGGCAGAAACCAAGGAATTGCAAAGAGAACTGGAGGAAATTCAGGTCAGGCTTGGTATTCTTGATGACCGACTCCACACCATATTTGAAGGAGAGGGAAATCAAAAAGCGGAGTTGAGGAAGAGAATAGCAGAGGAAACCTGTCTCAGGCAGTATTTTGAGGAGGAAGTGTCATTAAATCTCGTTCTTGACAGAGAGGCACGTCCTTTGGATGAACTTGCGAAGGAAGCACAAAAAAGTTTACGCGATAGTGACAAGGGAAGAGAAGTAGGGGAACTGCTCAATTCCTTGTATACGGTATATCAAAAACATAACGGAAGTCTAATTCCATATGGAACCGCGCTGGAGAAATGTTTTGAATTCAGTCCGGAAGAAATGCAGATGAACGATGGCCTACAGGCGGTTCGGAGCCGTGTCAGGTTTGTTTCCGTATGGAATGGTAAGAAGGTTTATATGGAAGAATTTTACCATATTTTAAAAAATTCAATTGAAGAAA
>JALENH010000227.1 GCA_022767895.1 Eubacterium sp. | reverse complement strand
ACCATAAGGAATGTGGATGACCGCCTCACTCTCGTCGTTATTGACTGCGGTAATCACGTCCTGTCCCTCGAAACTCCGGGCAAAGGCGTACTGGCGGTTCGTCAGCAGAAGTTCCTTGTACTCGCCATAGGAAAGGACGGCAGACTCCTGACGAAACTTGCCAAGCTTGGCAAGCAGAGCCGTGTAGGGATTGGTCTCCAGGGCATCTGCATAATCTGCGAGATTCAGACAGGGGCGCAGAGAAGCATCGGAACCCTTCTCCTTGCGGCCCTCAATGCCGAACTCCGAACCATAATAAATCGACGGGATACCCGGCAGGGTGTACATCAGAGTATGGACAACCGCAAAATGATCCCGGTTGTTCAATTTGTTGATGATACGTTCCACATCGTGGTTGTCGGCGAAATTGTAGAGGCGCATATTGGCGTACTGACCGCCGCCCATATCATAAAGACGTTTAACGGTGTGAGCGATTTCAAAGAAATTGTGGTCGTTGCACCCGGACCACAAAGCCTTATTCAGGTGGTAGTTCGTCACTGCGTGAAGAGTATCGCCATTGACCCACCGGCTGTATTCGCCGTGAATTACCTCGCCCATCAGCCAGAAATCTTCCTTCACCTCGTTGGCTACCTGGCGCATCCCTTTCATGAAATCAAAATCCAGCACGTCAGCAGCGTCGAGGCGGATGCCATCGATATCAAACTCAGAAACCCAGAAACGGATGACATCGTATATGAACTCTTTTACTTCCGGGTTCCACTGGTTCAGTTTTACCAGTAGATTGTAGCCGCCCCAGTTGTCATAGGAAAAACCATCATTGTATTCGTTGTTGCCACCAAAATTCACGTTGCAGTACCAGTCTTTGTAGCGGGAATTTTCCTGGTGCTCTTTCAAATCCTGAAAGGCAAAAAAATCTCTCCCGGTGTGATTGAAGACACCGTCAAAAATAACCCTTACGCCCTTTTCGTGACAGGTCTGAACAAAATGTTTCAAATCCTCGTTGTCGCCCAGCCGACGGTCCAGCGTTTTGTAGTCCGTGGTCTCGTAACCGTGCCCCACAGATTCAAAAAGCGGTCCGATGTAAAGGGCGTTGCAGCCAATCTCCTTGATGTGGTCAATCCACGGTTCCAGTTCCGGAAGACGGTGGACAACATCACCGTAGTCATTCAAAGCAGGGGCACCGCTTAGCCCCAGTGGATATATGTGATAAAAAACAGATTCATCATACCAAGCCATATAAGTTACCTCGTTCTTTCTCTAAAGTATTATTCGAATTCTATTGTAAACGAAAAGACTTTGGCATTCAAGGGAATACTTCAAATAATAAAATTCAGAAGGTGTGGAGGATAGTAGCACACCGGTCTTACATTTGTTCCAGTTCCGGGTGGAACAGAACATGATGCGAAAGCAGGTGTTGGGGAATCTGGTGGAAAATGAAAAGCAATTGTAAAGATCTTATATTGAGTTCCCATAATCGCTGAATGGCATAGCCCACTAGGTAGGGAGCGTTCTTTGTATGGGAAAGGTCATATGCAGATTTCTCCACATATGACCTTGATAACATTTTCACTTCGTTAGTAACTGGTCTTCCAAGGCTTTCGTCACAACTTCCTCCGTATTGTCACTGCCGTATTCCTCCAGCAGCTTTACAATCCGTTCTACCTTTACTTCCTCTTCTTCTAATGCTTCTGCAATTTCCGACACAGACTGTTTCCTGTTCCACTTTTTTGATATCTGATGTACTAGTGTCTGTATCTTGCCACGGATGGCTCCCTGAGCCATGCCACGTGCCATCCCTTGTGCCATACCTTCCCGCTGCCCTCGCCGCAAAATTGTCTTCGCCTCGTACTCCAGCACCTGTCCTACCATGACGCTCCTCACCTCCTTCTGCACGCGGTCATAATTCTTCGTCAGATGCTCAATCACCTTTCCGGATAAATCCATAATCGTACATTTCGTGTACTCATTGATTGTCCCCTTCCGGCACAATTCTTCCAAATGCTCCCGGATGGACTCGAACTCCTGTCGAAGCTTATGTCTTGCCTTTTCATCATTCTCATACGCACTC
>JALENH010000221.1 GCA_022767895.1 Eubacterium sp. | reverse complement strand
ACTCATAATCTAATACCTCCATTCTGAAGTGCGGTTTGCACTGGTTTGTTTTCTTGATCTGAACTAATCATATCAGAATAGTCAGGTATTGTCTAATACAAGAAACGCTTTGCCAGTTATAGGTTTTTCCTATAATATAAGTTGTTCATAATCTTCTTTCATAAATCGATGATAAATCGTGTGTCCCATTTCCATTCGGATGCAGTAATAATAGGAATCAATATCAGGATTCTCAAAATACAGTACATAGTCAAAATCTGCCCCCTCCGGCATTTTCTGACATTCATATTCACCAAATTCAGCGAAAATTTGCTGAACCTGTTGGAAGGTCAGATGTTGATTTTCTTGGAACCGGGCAATCATCTCAGCTAAAAAGGCAGGCGTCTTTACCTCCCGATGTACATATTCCACATAGTCCGGGGGGACACTGATTTCCACCCGTTCTCCACGACATCCGAATGTAAAATCCGGAAACACCGAAGCAAGCTGTATGCACATCTCATTTCCTTCCTGACAGTGAATGTTCAAAATGGCATTCAGAGAATCCAACGGATAATAAAGGCGCACGGTCTCCTTTACAAATCCCAGTTTGAGCTGAGCTTCCTGAATCTGCTCAATAATATTTTTCTCTAAGTGTTCTTTTCTCTCCAACATATCAGAACCTTCTCTCATTTACTTGATTTCCAGTACTTTGTAATCCTGATCTTCCACTGCTTTTCGCAAGGTCTCCTCCGGTACTTCTTCGCTTAATGTGATAACTGCAGTTCCTTTTTCATGGCTGACTTTAGCCTCCGACACACCGGCAATGCTCTCCAGTGTTTTTTTCACTCTCGCCTCACAGTGTCCACACATCATTCCCTCAATTTTCATTTCCTTTTTCATTTCTTTTTCCTCGCTTTCATTTATTTTTTTGAAATTCAGCCGCAGTGCATTCGTCACGACACAAAAGCTTGACAGACTCATGGCTGCTGCACCAAACATCGGATTTAATTGCCATCCAAACAAGGGAATCCAGACTCCCGCCGCCAGAGGAATCCCAATAACGTTATAAATAAATGCCCAGAACAGATTCTCAAGAATATTTTTTCTGGTGGCCCGGCTCAGGCGGATTGCTGCCGGTACATCGGATATTTTACTCTTCATCAGCACCACATCGGCTGCATCCATGGCAATGTCCGTTCCTGCCCCGATGGCGATGCCGATATCTGCCCTTGTTAGCGCCGGTGCATCATTGATACCATCTCCTACCATGGCTACTTTCCCCTGCTCTTTCATTTTACGAATGGCAGCCTCCTTCCCTTCCGGAAGAACATCTGCCACTACTTCATCGACACCCACCTGACGGCCGATTGCTTTCGCCGTTCTCTCATTATCCCCCGTCAGCATAACAACCCGGATTCCCAGTTTCTGAAGTTCTTTCACTGCTTGCGGACTATCTTCCTTCATGACATCTGCCACTGCAATCAATCCCACTAACTTTCCATCTTTCGCAAAATAAAGCGGAGTCTTACCCTCGCCCGCATATTGTTCTGCCTGCTTTCGGAACACGGAATCTACTTCTGCCTCACCGGCTATAAAGGCAGCATTCCCTCCAGCCAGCCGGTTCCCACCCTGTCTACCTGTAACGCCATTGCCGGGAAGCACTTTGAACGCTGTCACAGCTTCCGTCTCTATCCCTTTCTCCCGGGCATAACTTACAACTGCCTGCGCTAATGGATGTTCACTCTTCTTTTCCAGAGCATAGGCATACTGCAATAGTTTCTCTTCCGTCACTCCCTGAACAGGAGCCACATCCGTCACTTTTGGTTTCCCTTTTGTAATGGTTCCTGTCTTGTCCAGAGCAACAACATTTACTTTTCCCGTCTCTTCCAGCGATGCCGCCGTCTTAAACAGAATTCCATGTCTGGCTCCCAGTCCATTCCCCACCATGATGGCAACCGGAGTCGCCAGCCCCAGCGCACAGGGGCAACTTATAACTAATACCGAAATCGCCCGGGCCAGTGCATAGCCCACGGTCTGTCCGCACAGCATCCAGACGATAAAAGTTACAAGGGCAATCCCAATCACAATCGGGACAAAAATCCCCGACACCCGATCTGCAACTTTCGCAATGGGAGCTTTCGTTGCTGCCGCATCACTGACCATTTGTATAATCTGGGATAACGTAGTATCTTCTCCCACCCGGGTGGCCTCACACCGCAGAAATCCGGATTGGTTCAGCGTTGCCGCCGATACCTTATCTCCCACCTGCTTGTCCACCGGAATACTTTCTCCCGTCAGGGCGGATTCATTTACCGCACTGGTTCCTTCCACCACAATCCCATCCACGGGAATATTCTCTCCGGGGCGCACGACAAAATAGTCCCCTTTTGTTACCTCTTCAATGGATACGACAATTTCTTTCTTATCACGAAGAACTACTGCTGTTTTCGGTGCCAGTTTCATGAGTCCCCGGATGGCGTCTGTGGTCTTCCCTTTGGACCTTGCCTCCAGCATTTTCCCGACAGTAATCAAAGCGAGAATCATCGCCGCTGATTCAAAATAAAATTCATGCATATAGGACATGATTTTCTCCATATCCATGTGTATTTGAGCCTCTGTCATGGCAAACAAAGCATACACGCTATAGCCAAAAGCCGCACTGGCGCCCAACGCCACCAAGGTATCCATATTGGGCGACCGCCGCCACAAACTTTTGTAGCCACTTACGAAAAACTTCTGATTAATAACCATAATGGCAATGGTCAAAAGCATTTGCAATATTCCCATCGCCACATAATTGTCTGCAAGAATTGCGGGTAACGGCCAATTCCACATCATATGTCCCATGGAAAGATACATAAGTACAACAAGAAAAACCAAAGAGGCAATCAGTCTCTTCTTCAAAAGCGGTGTCCCGTGATCCTGCAAAGACTTTTCGACATCTTCTTTCACCTTTTCTTTATCGGCTCCTGTTTTGACACGGGCACCATATCCGGCATCGGACACTGCCTGAATAATATCTTCATCGGATGCATCCCCCTCCACTCCCATGGAGTTGGTCAACAGATTGACG
>JALENH010000327.1 GCA_022767895.1 Eubacterium sp. | reverse complement strand
ATCTGATCCGCGCATACTTTTTATAAAGGCAGATATGGTATCATAGTGATTGTCCCCTGTCTTATCATATCGAAGCGTCCTCTTCTGGATGCATTCCTCTGCCACTTTCAGATCAATGTGAATTTTGCCATCCTCTCCCCGTTCCGTAGTAAGTACACCGAGCTCAATGGCATTGAGTGCTGTCCTTGCATCTCCTCCGCTTACATCCGCCAAAAAATCCAGCGCATCCTCCTCAATAACTGCCTGATAACTTCCCAGGCCCTTTTCCTCATCCGTCACGGCCCGCAGCAGAAGTTTTTTGATATCCTCTTTTTCCAACGCCTTCAGTTCGAAAATGACGGAGCGGGAAAGGAGAGCCCCATTCACTTCAAAATAGGGATTTTCCGTAGTGGCACCAATCAGTACAAGGGTGCCATCTTCCACAAAAGGAAGAAGGTAGTCCTGCTGGCTTTTATTAAATCGGTGAATCTCATCAATAAAAAGAATCGTTTTCTTGCCGTAAGCCCCCAGATTCTCTTTGGCTTTTGCCACCACCTCTTCCATATCCTTTTTCCCGGCAGATGTGGCATTAATCTGCAAGAAAGCAGCACTGGTGGTATTGGCAATGACTCTGGCCAGTGTGGTCTTCCCTGTTCCCGGCGGTCCATAAAACAAGATGGAACTTAGTTTATCCGCTTTAATTGCACGGTACAAAAGCTTGTCCTTCCCAATGATATGCTGCTGTCCCA
Organism: Eubacterium sp.; assembly: GCA_022767895.1. Classification (GTDB taxonomy): domain Bacteria; phylum Bacillota; class Clostridia; order Lachnospirales; family Lachnospiraceae; genus Eubacterium_F. The sequence continues at coordinate 1,105 of JALENH010000327.1, read as the reverse complement.
CCACCTCATCCAGTGTTGTCGGACGAAGCCGGGATGCTAACGGCGATTCCGTTTCCTTCTTTTGCTCACTCATATAATCCAGTAAATTCATAGATAACTCCATTTCCTATCCTTTATAACAACACAACCTGACCGTCCCGAAGTCCATACTGCAGTTTCTCTGCCCGTTCCAGTTTCGCTTTCCCCGATGTCTTCTCCGTGATTTCTGTCTCCACGGCATCAATTTCCGTCTCCGGCACCAAAAGTTCCATCCTCACATCATCCGCATACTCACAGGACAATTCGTGGAGCTGCCTTGTTCTGGAAAGATACTGCAATTTCCCCACATCATTGTAATCCGTCAGTATCTGCAGCCGGTATCCGGTCTTCTGACTCAGCAGAACGCAATCCGCAAGTCCCTCCTTCATGGCGGCAGAATAAGCTCGAACCAGGCCCCCTGTTCCAAGCAGTGTACCGCCAAAATATCTTGTTACTACGGCCACTACGTCATGGACCCCCATACCTTCCAACACATCAAGCATTGGTCTTCCGGCAGTTCCGGATGGCTCACCATCGTCACTGCAGCGCTCTGTCTCCCTATTTTCTCCGATTATATAGGCAAAACAGTTATGTCGGGCATCATAATATTTTTTTCTCATGGCGGTAATTTTTTCCAACGCTTCTTCCTCGGTCTTCACAGGAAATATATTGGCAATAAACCGGGACTTTTTTTCCACAATCTCTCCCTGACCGCCTTTATAAAGTATATTGGATGAGGATTCCATCTGATTCGTTCCTTTCCTTGCCGGTGCAAACGCACCGCTGTGCTATTCCTATTATAGTAATTGCTCTTCCCCTTTTCAAGACTTTTTGTTATACTATGAATAAACCGAGTTTACGATTCACAGCCGGTATGGATTTACAGGCAGGCGACGACTGCGCATGTGGGTGGAGAGCTGTGAATAGCTAACTCCGTTATTCCTGTGTCAGAAAGGATGGCATCTATGAATTTTAGCCGCAAAGAGGTAGAAAAGAGGACGCACCGTTTGGAGTCTTCGGCTACCCATCGTTTTCATAAAATGCAACTTATTGGAATCCGCCTGATTCTTGTGGGGCTGGTTTTTCT
>JALENH010000191.1 GCA_022767895.1 Eubacterium sp. | reverse complement strand
ACGGATAATTATGTTCGAATCATTGTCGCGAAAGGAAATAAAAAGTTTGGTTCGGAATATGGATGTGTATACGATAAAAAAACAAAAAGATTGCTTTTTGCAGGAGCTTATAAAGGAGTATTACAAATTCCTAATAAGGTGCAATATGTGGGAGAATATGGAAACCTTGGGAAAATGCCGAAGAAAATAATTTGCCATTCTCGGGTCAAGGAATTAAGGCTTTCATCTTATTATAGCAAATTGACGTGCGTGATGAGTGGAAAAAAGCCACCCCGGTTATTGGCAAAGAATCTTTTGTTAAATGAGTTGAAAGTGTTTGTACCAAAAGGGTGCAAACGAGCATATGAGAAAGAATGGGGCAACGTTCTTTCTGAGGAAACATCTGAAGAAACAAAACTTGTCATAAAAGAAAGATAGAGGTGTTTGCATGAAGAAAAGAAGTTTTACGTTTGTTCTGTTACTGTTAATTATGGCGGGAGTAAGCTTTAGAAATAGCAACCGTATTTCTGCAAAGGAAAAGAAAATAGGGAGTTTTCGGTATACATATAAGGTCGATGCAAATAACAAAGTGTGGCTACAAAAGGTGGAAATATGTAAATCCAAAAACATCTCTACATTGGTGATTCCATCAAAATTAGAAGGAAAACCAGTTTATAAATTGGGAAGTAAACACGATAAAGTAACGGGTTATCAACCGGAAGCGGATAATTTGTTTGGCATGTATGTAAATGAAGAGAATAGTAAACTAGAGCCTCGGAAAATAATCAGGCAAGTCGCAAAAATAAAGAAGATTGTCCTGCCAAATTCAGTGGAAGAGATTACTTACAGTTGTTTTTATGGATTACAAAATGGCAAGAGCATAAATATCCCCAAAGGAGTGCAGGAAAATGTTGAGTGGATATGCCGGGAAGTAAAATGGAATAAGTTTAAGGTGTCCGGTAAAAACAGATCCTACAAAGTGAAAAACGGAGTGCTTTTGTCGAAGGACGGCAAGGTGATGTATACTACGGTTGGGCCATTAAAGAAAATGATTATTCCGGCAAGTGTAAAAAGTATTGAAAGCATAGGATGCTGTTATAGTAATAACACCGTTGAAGTCCATATACCTAAAACAGTGACACAGGATTATCTGGGGAGCGTAATGAAATCCAATCACTATGTAAAATTTCGTATATCATCGAAGAACAAAAAATACGGCATTGCAAATGGCTCCATTTACAACAAAAAAAATAAACAGCTTGTTGTCGGTGTAACTAATAGTGATACATTTATTGTGCCACAACCAATTGAATGTTTAAAGGATATAGCATTTGCGGCAAAAAATGTTAAGAAGATCGTAATTCCTGCGTTTGTCAAAGAGGTGGCTAATGCAAACGGTACGGGGGAGTATCAGGTAGACAGTTACCAATTTTTATCTAAGAAACCACCTGTTTTGAATAGATTTGAGATGGCAAAATTCACTTTTTATGTTCCTAAAAGAAGTAAAAGTTCCTATAGAAAGGCATTGCCACAAACAGGAGCAGATATACGAATAGTAGAGAAGTAGGAGGGTTCATATGAAAAAACTATTATATGTAGTGATGCTTTTTTCGCAGTCGCAATAACATGTGGAAATACGGAAAAGGCAGCGGCAAAGACATACAAAGCGGGGAAATTTAAGTACCAGTACAAGAATACGAAAAAAGGAGTTTGGATTACCAAGATTACGCCGCTCTCTTCAAAAGGAATCAGTAAACTTGATATTCCTGATAAAATAAAGGGAAAGAAAGTGGTAAAATTGGGAAGTACGATCGATGATTTCGCAGGGCAGGAGGAGACTGGAAATCTTTTTGGTATTTTATTTGAAGACCGCGATGGAGACGGTATAGAAACCATATCAAATCCACAGATATACAAACGAGTTGCCAAGATAAAGAAGATTAAAATTCCATCTTCAGTCGTATCAATAACGCCGAAATGCTTTGATGATTTGCAGGATGGAAAAGAGATTAATATTCCAAGGGGCGTGGAGAAAGAGGTTGCAAAGCAGCTTACGAAGGTGAAGTGGAAGAAAGTAAAAATATCATCAAAAAACAAAAAGTACAAAGTGAAGAATGGTTGTCTCTTATCCAAGAGTGGAAAGACGTTGTACGGTCTTGTTTATAAGAAAAAAAAGTTGATTGTACCGAAAACGGTAACAAAGATTGATACATCAGCACTTTCGGATACGAAAATGGGCTACTCGGAGCTACATGGATTGGCATTTTCAGGTTGTGAAACGCTAGTGATATCAAAGAATGTAAAAAGTATCTATTTATATTTTGACTTTGCAGCGCCGATAAAGGTAGAAGTGGACCCTGCCAATAAGTATTATGCGTCAAAGGATGGTTCATTGTATAGCAAAAAGAATGGCGAGTTAATTTGTCTGCATGTGATAGATGGCGTGTATAATATCCCGGATGGAGTTAAGGTGATACCGTATAGATTTAATGTATCGCAAGGAGCAAAAAAAGTAATTATTCCGGCAAGTGTAAAAAAGGTGTCAGACATAGCAAGGTATATTTGTGTAAAAGATGCGGTATTCGTATGCTATGGAAAAGAACCGCCAGTCTTGACAGAGGAATGGACTAATTACAGTCAAAAAAATCTTGGTGTTATGAACCTCACCGTATATGTTCCAAAGGGGTGCAAGGCAGCCTATGAAAGTGCATGGAAAGTTGGGGGCGAATATCAAGATCGCATAAAACTAACATTCATTGAGCAATAGGAGAAAAGTTCAATACTCTGAAAACCACCGATTGACTTGAGTTTTCGCATTTTCATACACAACGTCCTGCAATTACAGTTTGCGGAAACTCAAGCTTTTTTTCAGGCAGTCTGTCTCTGCGTTCATCCCCTCGATGCAATTTTACGGGCGCAGGTAACCTTTCTTCTCGTAGAACCGTAAAATCAGCACGCTGTCTAATCAATTACGGACTATTCAAGGAAATGAAAAATCTCGGCGGTAACAATCCCCCAGTCTCAGCAAAGCCTAACGGTCTATACAACGCAACAAGCCAAATTGAACCGTAAA
>JALENH010000160.1 GCA_022767895.1 Eubacterium sp. | reverse complement strand
CCGTCTTTCATCGTAACGGCCACTTCACCGGTGGGAACCTGCTCATTCTGTTCAATGGCGACAGACGCCACCTTCTTTTCTGATAAATCTTCCTTGAACTGCATATAGGAATAATTTTCACGGTTCCATCCGGACATGAAGTCCCCCGAGAGGACAGCAATTAGAATAATCACCGCCATAAGGATGAAAAAGCCATATCCTTTCAAACCTTTCATCGGATTAATCCTCCTTTATTTCCAGTACTCCAATATAGGGTAAATTGCGGTATTTCTGAGCGTAATCCAACCCAAACCCTACCACAAATAAATCATCAATCACAAAACCGGTATAAGCCACGTCCACTTCCGAAATGCGGCACTGCGGTTTATCCAACAACGTGCAGATGTGGAGACTTGCCGGTCCTCGTTTTTCCAGCATATGTGCCAGATAAGCCAGCGTGCGTCCACTATCCACAATGTCCTCAACAATCAGTACATCCCGGCCCTCAAGGTTCATGGTCAAATCCTGATTGATGGTAATGCTGCCACTGCTGGTCATAGCATTGCCATAACTTGATACACTCATAAAATCAATCGTCACAGGCACCTTAATATATTTTGCCAGTTCACAGGTAAAAAATACACTACCTTTTAAAATACAAATCAGATGAAGTGTCTTGCCTTCATAGTCATGGTTAATCTGCTCTGCCAGTTCCTTCACTCTCGCAACAATATCCTCTTGCTTAATCAATACATTGATTTCTTCCCTCATGACGTATCCTTTCTTTGGTCACCACCAAAACACGTTTTGTATTTTCATTTATTTTGTAGTCTTCGCTGATGCGCTCCGGAAATGCCCAGACCACATGGGCGCCATCCGCCAATACAAACTGCTTTTTTCGCTGTTCGCCGGCAATCTTTTTGTCCATGTAATAGCGGGCAAGCTTCTTTCTGTGGCCCTCTTCATCCAACACAAAGAAATCCCCCTCCTCCGGGTTGCGTAACGCCAAACCATTACTTATCTTATCATAATCAAACCATTTCGTATAGTCCTTTTCCGGAATTTTTCCCACTAATTCTTCCCGTTTTTTCACCGTCAGAGTGAGGCGGTAAGAAATGTCATCCATTTCCACTATATGCGCAGAAGGAACCGGACATTCAATCCGGATAGGTTCCCACATACTCTCCCTGCGAGGCCGTAGACGAAGGCACTCATAATCCCGCTTCGCCGTCATCTCCCCCGGCAAATCCAATTCCCGGCCAACTTCCTGCCGAATTAGTTCCCGAAGCTTTTCGTAATGAACCCGGCTCACATCTTTGACACCGGGAATCCCCCGCTCCAAAAACAGTCGTAAAATCTCATTTTGAATCACCTCATCCTGCTGCTGATAGATATCCAGGCGTAAAACCGGTTCCCCGCTCTGTGTCCCAAGCGCTTCGTTGGCTGCACGTTCTGCCATTGTCTCGATATACTCCCGCCACGCCGCCACATCGGCGGCAGCATCGGCAATGTGCTGTCCGGCCCGGGCATTGATGGTCTCCTCAATCCGAGGCAGAATCTCCCGGCGAATACGGTTACGGCTGTAGGTCGTGTCACGGTTTGTCGAGTCTTCCCGCCACGGATAACCCTGCTGCCGCAGATAATGTTCAATCTCCTGACGGCCGGCAAATAAAAGCGGGCGGACAATCCGGTCCCTCACAGGCGCCATCCCAGAAAGTCCTCTGGCTCCGCTCCCTCGGAACAGGCGGAAAAGCACGGTCTCTGCCTGATCGTCCCGGTGATGGGCGACAGCAATACAGTCAGCTTTCTGCTCACAGCGGATTTCCTCCAGTTTTTCGTATCGGAATTTGCGCCCCGCCTCCTCTTCACTCATACCGGATTCCCGGGCCAGTGCCGGCACATCTCCTTCCACAAGAAAAAAGGGCAGTGAAAGCTGTTCTGCCATCTCTGCCACAAAAGCAGCATCCGCCTCTGCCTCCGCCCCCCGGATTCCATGCTTGATATGTACCACCACGAGAGACAGCTCCCACGCCGTACGGCACTCATCCAGCAAACGCAAAAGGCACACCGAATCCGCTCCCCCGGACACACCTACCACAATTTTATCTCCACGGGAAAATAATTGATGCTTTTCTACATATTGAATCATTTTCTCTTTCACGGCATTTTCCTCCCCTCCCTATTGTAATAGCTTTCCCCGGTTCCGTCAAACTTTATTCCAGATTCCCGCCACAAGCACACTCATGTCATCGGTTGCTTCTCTGGTACTGCGCGCCAGGGCATTCATTAGAATCTGGTTTGCCATGTCATTGGGATTCTGACAGAGCAGATTTTCAATAAGCGTTGCCATATCCTCCTGGCTGTCACTTTTCATATTTCTCTCATAAAAGCCATCTAACACCCCATCGGAAACCATGATAATCATATCCCCTTCCTCAAGCCGGATTTCTGCCACATCCGGCTCTGCCTGCAAATCCACCCCCACCGGCAGAGCACAGGAAGCAATCATGTCCACCCGGTCCGCCCTTTTCACAAACGTAGTGGCCGCCCCATTTTTCATAATTTCACACTTCCCGGTATGGAGATTGATGGCTGTCATATCCAATGTGGTAAAAGACTCTCCTTCATAATTTACGACAAATAACGTATTCAGAAGCCGCAGTGCCGACTTTTTCTCGAACCCGGCTTCCATGAGATATTCCAGTGCTTCTATCAGATTGCCGCTGTCCCGGTCGGCCATCTCACCACTCCCCATGCCGTCTGCCAACACCATGAGAAGTTCACCGGTTCCGGTAAGCTCCAAAAAAGAATAATTGTCCCCGGACACAGTTTCCCCGCTTTTGGCAATCCGCGCCAATCCGGTCAGGGCTTTGTATTTCGTGTCCTGACGGAAAAACATGGTATCCCGCTCGGAAGATAACACATTCCGTGTCTCTCTGGCCGGACACATCATAATGCCGGTAGCACGGTAAAGTGCCTGTGCCACATCCGTCTTCGTAAGACACTGGTTGCCCTGACAGCATCCCGTAAACATTACCTCAAGATACCCTTTGCGACGCTTGACGGACAGTTTCTGCACCTTCACTCCCTCCCGTTTTAATTCTTCCCCAATTCTGCGTTTCTGCTCCTTGGGCAATTCCTCCACATCGCCCAAATCCACCGTAAAAGACCGGAGTGCCGTGGCAATTTCCTTCATCTGCTCCGCCATGACACGGCGGTTTTCCGTCATTCTGTTGTGCCAGCCAAGACGCACCTTCTCATTGGCTATTTTTTCTTCCACCCGCCCGGCATATTCCTCCAGATGCATACACCGTCTGTGAAAATCCGGGCTCACCATCTCCAGCGAAACCACACCATCTCTCCCGGCCTGCCACAAAATCTGGCGGAGATTTTCATTGGTTTCGTCATAATGGCGATTCCAGCAGTATTTGCAGTTGACGCACTCCTGACAGGTACTCTGGGAAAGCTCTTCAAACAACTCTTCC
>JALENH010000135.1 GCA_022767895.1 Eubacterium sp. | reverse complement strand
TCCAACACCTGCACCAGGGAAATTAACTGACGGATTTTCTCCTGATTATAAATCCAGTGGAGATGATCTTCACGATCCAGTTTTTTTATCTCTTCTTTCGCATCCTCCTCTGTATCAATGAATCCTACATCGGTACAATCCATAGACGCAGCCAGTTTGTCTTCTTTGCCACACCCTACCAACATAAGGGAAATAATTATACACAAAATGATACTTTTTTTCATTCTTTCCACCTCCTACCGCACGGTTCGTTTCAAAATCCGGTCAACCAGCAAATAAATTCCGATGCACACGGCAACCAGAATAAAGCATATCGCAATTACATTCTCTATCTGCAATACAGAGAGAGCAATTCTGGTAATCGCTGTACCAAAGCAGACTGCCATACCGACACCTATGACGATTCTTGCAGCAGTCAAAGGAACCACCTGCCCAAACCGTGCCCCATCCTGTCTGGCATTAATCCACCACGCCACAACCACAACGACGATAAGGAGAACAACCACGGCAGCAATCACTTTTCCTGACGAACAAAAGTCAAGCAATAGAATCGTCAAATCTGAATTCTCACCCGGATCAACGGTAAAACAATCCCGGTAATAACCACCTCCCATGAACAGTTTACACAATCTGGTCACAGCCGGATGATGTTCCAACCACGCATCGGATGGAAATGCCGGGTCCGGATGCAAAAATTCACTATACACACACCACTGGTATGCCAGCCATGCCGGTGACAACATCACGCCAACGCCCATCAGCGATGCTGCTATGCCGTTGGTCACCACACTGTGCAGCAGTAGGTAAATGCCATAGGCTGCCAGCATAATCAGCCAGAGCAGCAAAAGAGTCCGCAACGTATGAACCCATGTATCATTGGCAAGAATTAACTTGTATTCCGGAAATACAAGATACGATCTCATCATCCATTCATAGTAATAAGCCCGCAATCCAAAAACACCGATTCCAAAAGCCAGACAATAAACAGTAATTGTTCCCACCCCTGCGACTAACTTTGCCAGAAAACGTTCCTGCTGGGTATAGGGAAGAGAAGCCATAAACTCCCGTTTTGTTCTCTTGTGATAATCCGAACATTGATAAACCGTCATGCCGCCCAAAAACAGAATCGCTGGTAGCGTGAAAAATTCCAAATAATTGGTCAGCGAGAACCCAAAATACGAGAATTGGCCACGAAAAAGAAAACGATTTAGAAAAGTATTCTCTGAAACACTCCATTCTATATTGTCCATTTGGCATCCGCTATTGAAAATCAGTAACACAAAGGCACATAAGGCAAGCCCCGCCACCAAAAACCATTTCAATCTGCTAAATTCATAGCGGTACAGCATACGTTTCCTACTCATAAACTCTCTCCCCTTTCCCATTTTCTTCTTTCTGGTTCATATAAATAAAACTTTCTTCCAGACCCACTGGCATCTCTTCTACCATGACAGCACCAAGCGCCTTCATCTGCTCTGAAAACTCTTCCACATCATGCTTCAGGATAACCGTATATACACTCCCCACATTGGAAATATGACACAGTGCTTCCCATTCATACAATTCCTTCGGTGCACCTTCCGGAAATACCACCTGATATTTCACAATCTGCCCCGTCACTTCATCCAATGTATCCTCGATAGCCACTCTGCCATCACGAAGCACGGTAATATTGTCACAGATTTTTTCCAGCTCGCCCAGATGATGGGAAGAAATCACTACTGTCATTTCCTCATTCTCCACCGCCAGCACAAGACAATCTAACAGTTCCTTTTTGGCTATGGCATCCAGCCCCGCCGTAGGTTCATCCAGTATCATAACCTTCGGATGTCTTGCCAGATTCAGCACGAAACTTGCCCTCATCTGCTGTCCCTTGGACATTTGCTTTACTTTCTTCTCCAATCCAATCTCAAACAGCTTGGCATAGGAATAGAAATCCTCCATGGAAAAATCCGGAAAAATCTTCGAATAAAAATCCGCCATCTTTTTCATGGAATACCCGCGAAACATCTGGTTTGTATCCGCTACATAGCCGATGCCTGCCTTTACCGCCGGGTTATTATAAACCTGCTCCCCATTCACAAGTACTTCTCCCATGTCCGGTGGAAAAAATTCCGGTGAGACACTTAATAATCGTGGTCTTGCCGGAGCCGTTGTGCCCGATGAGACCATGTATGGTTCCTTTCTCCACCTGCATATCAATATTCGTTACAACATAAGAAGAACCATTATAGCCCTTGCACAATCCATTTACCTGAATCATGGTTTCTCCTCCCTTCCCTGTAGATCATCATAAATTTCTTCTACAAATTTCACAATT
>JALENH010000134.1 GCA_022767895.1 Eubacterium sp. | reverse complement strand
GAGAAATTGCTGGATGCCCAGAAACATCCGGAAAAAGAAGAGTATGCCAACTTTACCATTCGTGTGTCGGGATATGCTGTGAAATTTATTGACCTGACAGAGGAGCAGCAGAATGATGTGATTGCCCGTACCTGTCACGGAGCGATGTAATATTTTTCGTTTTCGTATAATACAGAGAAATGTTCTTTTTGCATGGACGCTCTCGCTTGATAAAAACGTAGCCCAAAGGGCATATAAAAGACATATGCCTCTTTGGAACGTTTTTATATCCATGCAGAAAGATTCATTTCTCTGTATTATACTATAATGAAAAAAATTATGGAGGTAGATATGGAGAAGGGATATATTCATGCGATTGAAACTTTTGGTCTGGTGGATGGACCGGGGGTGCGTTATGTGATTTTTTTGCAGGGCTGTAATATGCGCTGTCGCTATTGCCATAATCCGGAGACCTGGCAGCGTGGAGATGAGGACACTGGCGTGGATAAGCCGGGAATTGGGTGGCAGACTTCCGAGGAAGCCTTTGAAAAGGCGTACCGGTACAAAAATTATTGGAAAAATAATGGTGGAATTACGGTGAGCGGCGGTGAGCCTCTCTTACAAATAGATTTTGTGACGGAGCTTTTTGAAAAAGCAAAAGAGAAAGGAATCCACACCACACTGGATACAAGCGGTAGTGCGTTCTCGGCGGAGCCGGAATTACTTGCAAAGTTTGATCGGCTGATGTCGGTGACGGATCTTGTGATGCTTGATATCAAAGAAATGGATGAGGAAAAACACAGAAAGCTTACCGGCAGAAGCAACCAAAATATACTTGCCATGGCTGATTATCTGTGTGAGATGGGACAGGAAATGTGGGTACGACACGTTCTTGTACCGGAACTGACAGATGGAAAAGAGGAACTGATGGCACTTCGCAGGAAACTGGATCAGTGGACCAATGTGAGTCGGGTGGAAATTTTACCCTACCATACGCTGGGACTTTTTAAGTGGGAGAAACTGGGGATTGACTATCCCCTGGAAGGAGTTCGAACGCCGACAGAAGAAGAGGTGCGGGAGGCAGAAGCGATTCTTGGTATCGAAAAGGACTATGAAAACAGAAATGGTTGTGCTAGAATGGAAATAGGTGGTTAAAGTTTCTTGTAAGAATAATCAAAAAGATGAACGAAAAGGAGCAGATTATGAGCAATTATAAAATGAATACCAAATGTGTGCAGTCCGGTTACACACCGGGCAATGGGGAACCGAGACAGATTCCGATCATCCAGTCAACGACCTTTAAGTATGATACCAGTGAGGATATGGGCAAGTTGTTCGATTTGGAGGCAGATGGATATTTTTACACCCGTCTGCAGAACCCGACCAATGACTATGTGGCAGCCAAAATTGCAGATATGGAAGGCGGTACGGCAGCGATGCTGACTTCCTCCGGACAGGCAGCAAACTTCTTTGCCCTGTTCAACATTTGTCAGAATGGCAGTCATATTGTATCCTCTTCCTCGATATATGGCGGAACCTTCAATCTGATTGAAGTGACCATGAAAAAAATGGGAGTGGATGTGACTTTTGTTTCTCCGGATTGTAGTGTGGAAGAACTGAATGCGGCTTTCCAGGATAACACGAGAGCTGTTTTTGGAGAGACCATTGCGAACCCGGCACTGACTGTTCTGGATATTGAGAAATTTGCGAAAGCGGCTCATGCCCATGGAGTTCCACTGATTGTGGACAATACCTTCCCGACTCCGGTAAACTGTCGTCCTATCGAGTGGGGGGCAGATATTGTGACTCACTCCACCACGAAATATATGGACGGCCATGGGGCAGCTGTGGGTGGTGCCATTGTGGATTCCGGAAAATTTGACTGGATGGCATATGCAGATAAATTTCCGGGACTCTGCACACCGGATGATTCTTACCACGGAATTACCTATGCCGAGAAGTTCGGAAAAGAGGGTGCTTTTATAACGAAATGTACGGCTCAGCTCATGCGTGATCTTGGCTGTATCCAGTCACCACAGAATGCGTATCTTCTGAATCTCGGATTGGAATCTCTTCACGTACGGATGCCCCGTCATGTGGAAAACGGTACAGCGGTAGCAGAATTTTTGCAGAGCCATCCAAAAGTGGAGCATGTCAGCTATTCCGGTCTGAAGGGTGACCCATATTATGAACTGGGACAGAAGTATATGCCAAATGGTGGCTGTGGTGTCGTTTCTTTTGAATTGAAGGGAGGACGCGCAGCGGCAGAGGCGTTTATGAAAAAACTGAAATTGGCAGCCATTGAGACTCACGTGGCAGATGCCCGCACCTGTTGCCTGAATCCGGCTACTTCCACTCACCGTCAGATGAATGAGGAACAGCTTGTGGCAGCCGGTATCCCGGCAGGTCTTGTGCGGATTTCCTGTGGTCTGGAGGATAAGGGAGATTTGATTGCGGATCTTGCTCAGGCATTGGAGTAATCCTGTGTAAAGGAGGGGGAATATAAACCGGTTACATGTTTATTTATGGATAATATTTTATCGAAAACTGATAAAAATATTGAAAATAGATAAAATATTGTATATAACATTTATCGAAGAGAGGGCGATAAATTGAAGAAATATGTATGGGAAACCCCGGAAGAAATCAATTTGGATTTGTCA
>JALENH010000109.1 GCA_022767895.1 Eubacterium sp. | reverse complement strand
CATGCCACTTGTTCCTAACAGGCAGACATCCAGCATGGCAAAATCCTCCATTTCTCCCATTCTTTGATATTTTACCATATCTCCCTTTCTTTTTCAAACCCTAACCAAGAAAAAAGCCACTTTCTTTTAAGAAAATGACTTTTCCTCGTTTAGCACTTCTACTTTTTGTGATATCTTCACCGGAATCGCAAAATTTTCAATCAGATGATTATAACATTCCTCGCACAGATTAAACTCATGGACCTCCAGATCCCGTGTCGAGAAATATCCCCACTCTTTCCTCACCCTGAGGGCATCTTCCTGTCTATTGCCGCCGGTTTCAATCGACCGGCCACAACCGTTGCAGAGACATGGATTCTCTCCCAATACGGCCGCCCCCCTTCTCTAAGATAAGCTCATTATAGCAGAACTTATTCGTTCGTTCCACTTGAAATATTTTCCTTTTCCATCCTCTCCCGTTCTGCCTGGGAAAGGCGAAGGTAGATTGGCACGAAACGTTCTGCCGGCACACCCTTGCCCTGTTCCATATATTTCCGGCCCAGTGCCGCAACAGATGACGCTTTCTGATATCGCACATTGTCTGCCCCCAGCCGATACGCGAGACCTTCCTCCTCTGCAATGCGATTTGCAAAAACCGGCACCCCATCTCCCACGAAAATTATTTCACGGCCAGTCTCCCGTACTTTCTGCAGCACAGTATCAATCGGCGCCGCATCCTGCTCTGCCACCACCACCGGCATCTCCCCGGATACATCATAAATTCCGTAATAAGCCTGATTCCTTCTGGCATCCATAATGGGGCATACAAGAGCATCGGCACCAGCCAGGTTGTAAGCAAGTCCCTCCAGCGAGGGCACGGCAACCAGCGGGATATTCAGTGCCTGACCCAGTCCTTTTGCCGTTGCCGCTCCAATACGAAGTCCGGTGAAGGAACCCGGTCCGGCTGCCACTGCAATGGCATCCAGTTCCTCCACCGGCACTTCTGCCATCCGAAGCATATCCTGAATCATTGGAAGAAGTGTCTGGGAATGTGTCTTCTTATTATGAATGGTATATTCTCCCACCAGAATATCATTCGACTGTATTGCCACCGTAGCCACAAGCCCTGAACTGTCTATTCCTAAAATTTTCATATTCTGTCTCACCTCGTCTCATCAATGGTAATCAAACGATAATCAAAGCCTTTTTCCAAATCCTTTTCAATGGTCACGGTATGGCAGTCTCCCGGAAGTATTTCCTCAATCCGGGATGCCCACTCTACCAGACAGACCCCATCTCCGAAAAAATATCCCTCATAACCAAGCTCATACATTTCCTCCACATCAGCAATGCGGTAGACATCAAAATGATATAGCGGAATCCGCCCCTCTTCATATTCCTGAATAATGGTAAAGGTAGGACTGGTAATAGGTTCTGTAATTTCAAGTCCACAGGCAAACCCCTTGGCAAAAACTGTTTTCCCCACGCCAAGATCCCCTTCCAGAAGATAAATCTCTCCGGGCATCACTTTTTTGCCAAGCTCTTTGGCAATTTCAAAGGTATTTTGTTCACTCTCACTCTGGATTCTCATTTCTTTTTCTTCTCCTTCAAAAATGCCGCCAGTTCAGCAAACCGGTCGCCACAGGATTCCTCCGTAATAATCGTTGCATATATGGCAGACGTAAAAATATATATTTCACGCTTGCGGTACACAATTTTTCGCACATTCTCCCATTTACATTCCGAAGATGCCTCGCCTTGCGTCACGGTCATTCCTTCCTCATCGATATGGCAGAACAGCGGTTCCTTCATCGCTTCCTGTGACATCTGACGCTTGCCTTTATTCATCAGTGTCAATGGTTGCATTACAAGAAACAGAAACGCAATCACAAACCAGACAACACGCTGATTGGCATTCCACAAATCCCAACGGGCAAACACGGCCACCAAAGAGGCAAGGCCAAGAAGAATTCCAAACAGTCCGGTCATCTTTGTATAATTGTAATGGAGCAGAAAACGCCCCATGGTCTTTGCATCCAATTTAAGTTCAAAATCCATCGACATACAATCTCTCCCCTC
>JALENH010000010.1 GCA_022767895.1 Eubacterium sp. | reverse complement strand
TTTCCTCAGTGGCCGGTCCATCTTCTCAATCACGATGTGATCTTTCCGGTTTTTCAGCATAGGCCACATACTGATTCCCACCGGGACGGTCACTACGCGCCCCTGGGAAGCAATGACCTCGGCAATCACCGAGCCGTTCTCTGCCTGAATCTCCCCCATACCAATCATTCCTCTACAAAATCATTCTGCTGCAAAATGGATATAAATTTGTCCACATCCTGCTCTGCCTTCTCTCTCTCAACCTCATAGGCTTCTAAGAGACTGTTCAGAAGTTCATCCCGGCTGGCCCCCTGTTCTACCAGTTTCCAGAGAAATGCGCCTGTCTCATTCAGATTCACCATACCATTAAACTGCTCCGAACGTTTTCCCACGGCCACAACCACATAAGAACCCGCTACCTCACGAAGCATAAAGCCTTCTTTTATTTTCATTTCATCCCTCCGTCCAAATCGTATGTATTATATTTATTATATCAAAAAACAGATTACCGGGCAATAAAAACAGATTTACTATGGTAGATTTTGTTGCATTATGCTATACTGAAAACAAGTATGTTAGAAAGGACAAATAACCGCATGAAAAAAAGAATTTTTAACCGTACACTGATTTGCGTGTTTGCTGCACTTTTTGTGGCAGGACTTCTTATGGCTAACAATGCATTTCTGAAAAAGAAAATTAAGCTGAACAAAGCAAGTGCCACGTTGAAGGTTGGCAGCAAATTGAAACTGAAAGTAAAGAATACAAAGAAAAAAGTCACATGGAAGAGCAGTAAGAAGAAGGTGGCTACAGTCTCCAAAAAAGGAGTTGTGACGGCGAAGAAAACCGGCAAAACAACTATTACTGCCAAAGTGGGTAAGAAAAAACTGACTTGTAAAATTAAAGTTGTAAAGGCAGGGTCCTCCACTTCTTCCAAGACTCCAAAAGCCACGGCAACACCAAAACCGGGTACAACTTCCAAACCATCCGGCACACAAAAACCAAGCACAAAGCCGACTGCAACACCGAAGGATTCCCTGGCCAATCAGCCGACGGCAAATCCTTCTACCAGAGATGATGGCTGGGTTCCCGGCTGGTATTAATATATAAGGAGTATCGAATATGAAAAAGAAAAAGAACAGCACATTTACGATTATTGTATTTATTGTTATTATTGGTCTTCTTGCCCTTTGTGTTTATGGAATCTTGGCCGGATTGGGAATCACGAACTCTGATGACAAGGAACCATCTGCCACTACTGCTCCGACTGTCTCCAGTTCCGCAGTAAAAGAGGATGATTCAGATGATTCCACCACGGATTCTTCAGATTCTGCAAAGAAGGAAGATGCTGATAGTTCAGAAAGCAAAACCGAAACCGGGAATGATTCACAGAAGGATGGAAAAACAGGTGGGTCCGATCATTCGGGCGCCGCACAACCGAAACCGAAACAAAGAGCAGGATCCGATGCCACTCCGGCTCCTGCCAAAGAAAACTCCGGCAGCTTGTCCGACCGGGAAACCACCGGAGAGGATAATGTAATCTCATTTGACGATCTTCAGTGATTCATGCCTTGGTATGCCACTACTGCTGCCTCCTCATCCATATTGCAGGAAAGCAGATAGCAGGGTACATTCCTAAGCAGTACATCCATCATATCCAGATATTTTGTCATTTCAAGAGGCGTCTTGGGCATCAGAATCTGATGTCCAAGACGCTTTATTGCTTCTGCACTGGAGATGGCATGAATTTCATTTTTCTCTCCTCTCTCCAGAAAGCAGATGGCTTTCAGACCACCTGACGTATTAATATTCCACCCCTCTTTTCCGCACCAAGGGGTTCCGTAAACGACAAATTCCTTGTCCTGTCCCGGAAACCACCGGATAATCGGCTTGTCACCATTGATAATCCGGGCCTTCTCCCCAAAGTGTTTTTTCCAAAGAGTCAGATGGGTACTTTTCCCGGTACCACTTTTGGCACAAAAGGCATATACTTCTCCGTCTACCTCAATGCACGCACCATGCATGAGAAATCCATTGTACTGAATCAGACGCTTGCTGATTTCCCGGTAAATACAGATGCTCTCACAATATGCCAATGTACAGGGTATCGTAGCATCCTGCTGCTCTTTCGCAATCGCCTCTTCCGTTGCTTCTATGACGAAATCCGTCGTTCCCGTTTCCTCTTCTGCCCGATATCCCGCGCACATTTTTTCCACGTAATCGTAATGATTGTGTATTTCAATCATTAAATCTGCCATTTTTATCCGAAACATTGTATCCTCATTTCCGAGCGAAAACAAATAGCTCTATGCCTTACAATTGTAAATGAAAACAAAGTATGTTTCAAGAAAAACTTTGTGTTTGTTTGGAAACAAAATCACACATTTTTCTAGTGACAACAAATTGTTTCCAAAGCTTTTGTCACAACTGCTTCCGTATTGTCGCTACCGCATTCTTCCAACAGCTTTACAATCCTCTCTACCTTTGTTTCCTCTTCTTCTAATGATTCTGCAATCTCTGACACAGACTGGTTTCTGTACCACTTTTTGGCAGTCAGATGGACTAATACTCTCATTTCGCCACGGGCTATCCCCTGGGCCAAACCACGTTTCATTCCACGCTCCATTCCACGCTTTTCGCCCTGCTCAATTCCCAAATTCACCATACGGTCTACGAATGTACACATCGACACTTCCCCTCCTTTTATTCTTTTTTTCTATCACATCTGATTTAATCATATCATATCTCATGTCATCTGTAAAGACCCGAAACATTTCCAAGACACCTTCCACATGTTTTATCGCCTGCGTATCCGGCTGATAGTCCGGGTTGTCTCTCTTGGCAAAATAATCTGCTACAATTTTGAAATCACTTGTGAACTGGTTGCGAACCTCTTTCGGTAGAAATGCAATGTTGAATACATGAATTTTATAGTCCTGTACAAAAGGATCCAAATCCTCTGATAAGTGGAACATGTCTTTGAGTGACAATGGTGTCTTCCACTCTGTCCTGCTGAAATTTAGAATGATAGTAATCACCGGAACCCGCTTCTTTGACTTATTAATCTGGTCCCGGTAGGCGGCGTAATCATACCCCATCACGCGAACTGGCATGTCCGAATCGATGGTGGACTGGTTCTCGATTCCCAGGGATGCCACCAGAAACCGGCCACTGCCGTATTCCTTTAAAATGTCCCGCCGCTGCAATCCCAGAGAACTTTTTTGGCGTATTACGCCGTAAAGTAGCTGTTTTCAGTCGTTTCGCGCCAAAATCAGATAAATTACATACGCGTCTGAATCTCCGGATGTTTCTCTCTGACATACCGCAGCAACTCGTCTATCTGCTTTTCATATTTGAAAAT